>NZ_JAEQDD010000033.1:0-42408 GCF_020737885.1 Microcoleus sp. PH2017_34_RAT_O_A
ATAATTGCCATTCAATCAGAAGCGAGATCCCCAATGGCTCCTACACAAGTAGTTACTTTTGTCAAATTTCTTGTTAAGAAAGATGTTTATAAAGCATAGGATCGAAGGGGGACTTTGATCGGAATCTTGTCCCCCCCTTAGTAGGGGCGGTGGATGGTGCGGGCCCGCCCTCGGCTAGGGTGATCGGATTCTATGCAACCTCATAAAAAATTGCTATAAGCCATTAATAGTTAACCAAATTGGGTTAACTATTAACACTAAGTGTAATTGGGTTAGTCGAATCAGTTCATTCGGACTGTCAAGGCATCTCGTGCTTGTTCTCGATCGTCAAAATGGACTTTTTCGGTGCCCAAAATCTGATAATCTTCGTGTCCTTTGCCTGCAATCAGCACGCCATCTCCGGGTTTAGCGTCCATAATAGCAGTGCGAATGGCTGCGGCGCGATCGCACATCACGACGGGTTTTACGTCAGCGGGAATGCCTGCGAGCACATCTTCCAAAATGCGATCGGGATTTTCGGTGCGCGGATTGTCGGAGGTAACAACGGCTATATCGGCCAACTCTGCCACGATTTTACCCATGATCGGGCGTTTCGTGCGATCGCGATCGCCACCGCAACCAAACACACAAATCATTTGACCGGGAATAAACGGCCGCGAAGCCTTCAACAAGTTCTCCAAACTATCTGGAGTGTGCGCGTAATCGACAATTACACTAATATCTTGATCGGAACTAATTTGCACCCGTTCCATCCGTCCCGGCACTCCCGAAAACAAAGCTAATTTCTCCACAATTGCGGACAAATCTAAACCCAATTCTAAAACCGCACCGACAGCAGCCAGCATATTGGATAAATTGAACTGACCGACTAAAGGCAAAACAAAAGCAGTTTCGCCCTTGGGAGTGTGCAGCATTCCCTTAACTCCATTGGGCTGATACTGCAAATCAAAAGCATACAAATCAGCAGTTTTGTCCGTAGTGCTGTAACTCCATACTTGCTCGGATTTGAGGCTTTCAACAATCCGCCGTCCGTAGGAGTCGTCAATATTAATTACAGCGCGATTTTTGAGATAATTTTGACTAAACAAAAGCGATTTTGCCTCAAAATAATCCTCCATATCGCGGTGATAATCGAGATGATCTTGAGTCAAGTTGGTAAACACAGCAACTTCAAAAGTACAGCCCAAGACTCGCTGCTGTGCTAAAGCATGGGAACTGACTTCCATCACCCCGTGTTTGCATCCAGCGGTGACAGCTTCTGCTAGCTGTTTTTGCAAGTCGATCGCAAAAGGTGTAGTGTAAAGAGCAGTTTGTTGGAAACCAGGCCAGCGAGTGTAAAGCGTGCCGAAAATTGCTGTCGGCAACTGCATTTGATTGAGCAAAAATTCGATTAAATGAGTTGTTGTAGTTTTGCCGTTAGTCCCAGTAACGCCGACAAGTTTTAATTTGCTAGCAGGATTGCCGTAAAATGTGGTGGCTATTTGACCGCAAATTTGAGCCATGTCGGTTGCCACAATCACGCAGGTATCCCCGTCTTGGGGGGATGTTTTCTCGGCGGCTTGAGTGGAAATTATGGCCGCAATTGCACCGCTGGCGATCGCGCTTTGCCAAAAATCTCCGCCGTCTACCCGTGTCCCCGGCATTCCCAAAAACAAATCCCCCGCCTGACAAGCATGGGAATTAGTAGATAAACCCTTGACTTCGGCATCGAGAGCTCGATGTTGGGTGTCAAAGGAAATGCCGGGAAGTGTTGCTAATAATTCTCTCAATTTCATCTGAAAAACTCCTCACTTGGATGTTTTGAATATGACTTGCGCCAGAAATTGTTCGATCCGCTATCTACAAGCCTTTTCGGTGTAAAATCGGCACTCTCCGGGCCAAGAGTGCGGACTCGGCACCCAAAGGGCTTGATTTTTTGCGTTAAATCATATTATTCTGATTGATCGATTTGCAAATATTTCTGTAACATTTGCTCCAATTGTTGAACTGTACAGCGGGGAGAAGGACGAGGTAATTGTTCTTCTGGGGAAAATGCAGCGTCGCCACCAGAATTTTTGCGTTGGGACTCCACTTTAAACAAAACTGGCACTTCGTACTGGTAAGCTTGAAACCAGTCATCACGTTCGGTAATGTCTCGTACTTCCAATTGAAACTTGAGGCTTTCAATCTGTTCGAGTTTTTCTTGCAACCCTTCGCACAAGTGGCATCCGGGTTTGCTGTACAAAATCAATCGCATCATCAGAGTACAATTAGACTTGATATTAAATTCTCGAAAGTGTGAAAAGTGCGATCCTCTTCGAGGGCTTCGCTAACGGAAGTTGGCGAACCAGACTTCGCAAAAAGCAAGCCCCGGCATGATTGACCTCAACGCACGATCGAGGCTATCTTAGCATTGGTGGCGAACCGATTACTACAATTTGCCATCTCAATGCAAATGCCAGCCGATCGAACCCTACACTTTTTCTGTAAAAAATGCAAATTACGCCGGAAATATCTTGCCGAATTAAATTATTGCGTCTGCCTCTCATCATTGGGATTGTTACTATTCACTCGTCCATCAATTCTGTGGGATATGCTGACAAATTTTTCCAGACGTTGATTGCGGGGACTTGGGGCGGTTCTTGCGTGGCTTTTCTGTTCATGCTTTCAGGCTTCCTGTTTTTCAGGAATTTTAATTTATCGCTGAATTCTTACAAGGAAAAGCTCCAATCTCGGTTTTGGACTCTCCTGGTTCCCTATTTGTTTTGGAACTTGGCTTTATTGACACTGGTGTTAATTGTGATCAACGTACCGGCAACGAGTGGAATTATCCAAGGGCATTACAAAAAATATATTGGAGACTACAGTTTTGCCAACTTTATAGATTGTTTAACTGGATATAAAAGCCTTTATCCGATCGCATTTCATTTCTGGTACGTCCGGGATTTGATGGCGATGGTGATTCTATCTCCGGTATTTTTGCTGATCGCTAGAAAGATACCTTATCTAGGTATAGCTTTGTTTGCCGCGCCTTGGTTGCTGGATTTTCAAATTGGTTTTAGCATCCAGTGGTTGGGGCCGTTGTTCTTTTATTTGGGATGTCTGATTGCTGTTCAAAAATTGGATCTAACTTGGCTCGACCGACGAAAAAGTGCGATTATCGGTATATACTTAGGCATGGCTCTTGTGCTGACAATTACGCAAACAGCCGACATTAAAACTTTCCAGCACCAGTTAGAATGCTGCACGAGAGTAATGGGTACGGCGGCGATTTGGTGCGCTTCAGATTTGGTGTCGGGAAAGCTAGAAAAAGCCTGTTTTAATTTTTCTGGTTTGGCATTTTTTGTTTATGCTATTCACGAACCGATGGTAACAGTTTTTAAGGAAGTTTTTAACAAGTTGTCAAAGCCTTCCAGTTCGATAACTGTGATTGTATACTATTTATTGACAATCATTCTAGCAACTTTAGTGACGCTGGCGGTGGGGAGTTTTTTACAAAGGTATACGCCTAAGTTCTTTCAAACGATCACAGGTGCAAGAGGATAATCAGATGACAGTTGACAGTTGATAGTTGACAGTTGATAGTTGATAGTTGATAGTTGACAGCGACCTCTCCCTTGTGGGGAGAAATGATATCAAATCCGGTACCATCGGAATTATTCAGATCTCTATTCTCTCCCTCTGTGTCCTCTGTGTTCTCTGCGGTTAAATCATTCCCATGCAACCGGAAACAATATGAATAGTCTGATTTTAATTTCTCCCTACAAGGGTTCCGGCTTTCAACCAATTCTTTCTGGTAAATGCTGGTTTGGGTTTTCCTTGACTAATGAATCAAGCTTCAGTATAGTATTACAAGTAGCCCAACAAAAAAGGAGGCTGTATGGAGTGGATGGAATACGCAGAAGCTAAGCGAAAATCAGCCAAAAAAATTAGCGCCGATATTCGAGAACGCTGGAACAATCGCATTGTCACGCGGGGATTGCACTTGATGGGTGAAGCGGGGGCGGTGCAGTATTTAGCTGATTACGGGCGCGGCATTGGTACGGCAAAAGTTATTAGTTTTGCACTGTGTGCGGAGTCGGAAGGATACCCGGAAATGGCGATCGGCTTTTGGAAAAGAGCGTTTGAATTGGAAACCGGAGAAAAGCCGACTAAAAACACTCCAAACAAGTCTACCACCAATGCTGCTCCTGCTGCAAAATCAAAGGTTGCGGCCAAAGTTGAGACTGTCAATAATCCGATTGTCCCCGAATTACCTCCGCACTTGCAGCCGGGAAGGATTGTGACGATGCAGCCGGTTGACGCGCCCAGCGAACGTTCTTATTACATCGAAAATCCCGACTATTGGGGACAGCCAAAACGCGACGGCAATCGAGTGGTGGTCGTGGCGACGCCAGATAAAGTATACTACCAATCGCGATCGACAAACCTGCGACAACAAGCGTCAATTGCGATCGATCGCACTTTAATCGACACAGCAGCTAAAATTGGCATCTTTGTCTTAGACGGCGAACTGTATTACAAAAGCTATACGGGCAGCGAACATCGCACGGGCGCCCAAGCTGCTACAGTTAATATTGAAAGCGGTTTTCCGACAACCCAGCCAACGGCAGTTTATGCCATTTTTAAAGCTTTGTTTTCCCACGGTAAAGACTTGACTGGGTTGGCGGAATCCGAACGAATAGCCGCCGGAGTTGCAGTTGGCGAAATCTTGGCAAGTTTATCTACGGAATTTGAAATTGTACCGACATCTCGCACCGCAGGCGAAAAACTTTTACTGGCGCAGCAGCAGGAAGCTGAAAACAGAGAAGGTGAAGTTTGGGTTTTACACAACTGTCTCTATGTCGGCGGCAAAGATGTTAAGAAATTTCCGATGGTGAGGACTAAATACTGTCAGGAATATGACTTATTTATTGTCGGGTTGACTCGGACAAAAGTAGCGGGGCGGCCGTTTAGTGCGATCGAAGTTGCACAAGAAATCAATGGCAAGTTAGTACCGATCGGAACAGTGGGAACGGGCTTTAGCAGCGGGGAAATGCTAGAAATTGCCCGACTGTACGAGGCGAACCCTCGCGGAGTCAAAATCAAAGTGCGATCGCAGGGATTGACAGAAAGTGGCAAACTGTGGCACGCCCGATTCCTGGAAATTTGTTAAAATAGCACGGCGGTTGAAACCGCGTCTATACAAACGATGTCTGCCTCCGCAGACTCAAGAAAATAACATAATTTTGCCGTCCGGTATTCAGCCATGTCCTAGCCGGATCTATGAATTTCAACGGGTGCATCTGGTTTTAGCAAATATGTTTGTAGGGGCGAAGCATGACCGCAATCAATATGGGATGATAACTAATAACTTATATGCGGTCATGCTTCGCCCTCTTCAAAAGTGAAATGCACCCATTTCAACAAATATTATCGCACAAAATCAGCCGGGATAAATCAATGGTAATCAGCAAAAACAATTTCTACATTTCACCAGAAGAATACCTAGAAGGCGAACGAGTAAGTCCGATCAAACACGAATACAGACGCGGACACGTTTATGCAATGACGGGGGCAAAAAACCCTCACACTATTATTGCTAGCAATCTAATTCGCCTATTGGGAAATCATCTTCTGAATACGCCATGCTTAGTTCTTACCTCTGATGTCAAAGTCAGACTGGAAGAGGCGAATTGCTATTATTATCCTGACGTGGCGGTAACTTGCGACGAAAGAGATACAAGTTCAACTGAAGACTCCATTCTCTATCCATCTCTAATTATTGAGGTGCTATCTCCTTCAACTGCATCTTTTGACAGGGGCGATAAATTTGCCGATTACCAAACTACATCGAGTTTGCAAGAATACGTACTCATCACTCAATCGGAAATCCAAGTTGAATGTTTTCGACTCAATGGTGAGGGAAATTGGGTTTCTCAGATTTACCGACAAGGAGATGAGTTAGAATTAACAAGTATAAATTTTCGCTGCCCGATCGCCCAAATTTATCAAAAAGTTCCAGGTATTATATGATGAAAGATACAACCAGGTTCGTAATGAGGACTTTAGTCCTTCTCCAGAATCCAAAGAAGGACTGAAGTCCTCACTACAAACCTAAACTACGAACCTAAATTAAGCCCTCACGTTGAAAAGTATAGATTTTCGCCGATCGCCCAAATTTATCAAAAAGTTCCAGGTATTATATGATCGAAGATGAAAGAATTTTTTCAGCCACGAAATCCTTTGGTTCGTACCTTCGCACAAACATTGAGACGCTGCTGTCCCGAGGCGCTTAACTTGTTAAATTCCGGTGCCATCGAAACAGAAATCGACTTATTTAAAAAACGTTACCAACAATCGCTTCCCGAA
Source organism: Microcoleus sp. PH2017_34_RAT_O_A (assembly GCF_020737885.1). Lineage (NCBI taxonomy): Bacteria > Bacillati > Cyanobacteriota > Cyanophyceae > Oscillatoriales > Microcoleaceae > Microcoleus > Microcoleus sp. PH2017_34_RAT_O_A. Next base: position 6,331 of record NZ_JAEQDD010000033.1, read on the forward strand.
ACATTTTATGATTTTTATCGCTGGTATAACGGTTCGGCTTACGAGAGTTCAGAAAATCAGTGGCTGTTGCCTTTTGAACACGGCAGGAGTATTTTATCTTTGGCATCAATTGCCAATGAGAAAAAATTTTGGGACGCCCAGAGTCAAGTTAATTTTCAAGAATGGCAGCCCGGAGAATATTGGAACAAAGCATGGATTCCGTTTATGAAAGTAGATAATTTGTGGCTGCGGGTTGTGGATACACAGGGCTGTTTCGGCGGGATTCCGGGACAAATTATCAGTTTCGAGTGCAAAGGCGAACCTTTCAGAAGTATTGAATGCGATTCCTTTGATAAGTGGCTGGAAACTGCGATCGCCAAAATTGAGTTAGAATGTTTGTTTGCAGAGTTTCACGAAATCGGCTTTGAGGAAGAAAAGGCAGTATTTGCGATCGAGAAACGCATCAATCCCCACCGGCGCAGCGTCGAATTAGTACCGCGTTGAGGCAGGGCTACGGAAACGGCATTGCCCATTGGTGTCAACTTAAGGTTAAACGTAGTGCCGGTCTTCTGTCTAGCGATCAAGGCCCAGATCCCCCCTAACCCCCCTTAGGAAGGGGGGGACAAGAAGCGCTCAAAGTCCCCCTTCTTAAGGGGGATTTAGGGGGATCTGGCCTCGGCTATAAACAAGAGATACAACGGTTTTCAGGCTGGTTGTTTACACCAATGGACATTGCCGTTTCCCTAAAGATATTCACGTATAATAACTTACAAAGAAAACAATGATTAAAATTTTACACCTTTCAGACATTCACATGGGCAGCGGCTTTTCCCACGGCCGCGTCAATCCAGAAACCGGGTTAAATACGCGGCTGGAAGACTTCGCGGCGACGCTAAGTAAATGTATGGATAGAGCAATTTCTGAACCCGTAGATTTAGTTATATTCGGCGGGGATGCTTTCCCGGATTCAACGCCGCCACCGTTTGTTAAAGAGGCTTTTGCGAGCCAATTCAGCCGCTTGGTAGAGGCGCAAATTCCGACGGTTTTGCTAGTAGGAAATCACGACCAACATTCGCAAGGACAGGGCGGCGCGAGTTTGGGAATTTATCGGACTTTGGGAATACCTAAGTTTATTGTAGGCGATCGCCTGGAAACTCACCTCATACACACCCGCAGTGGCGCCGTACAGGTGGTGACGCTGCCTTGGTTGACGCGATCGACCTTAATGACGCGATCGGAGACTGAAAGCCTATCTGTAGGCGATGTTAACCAATTATTAACCGAAAAACTGACGATCGCCCTAGAAGGAGAAATCCGCCGCCTCAATCCCGAAATACCAACCGTACTATTAGCGCACTTAATGGCAGATAAAGCAAGCCTGGGTGCAGAGCGTTTTTTAGCAGTCGGTAAAGGATTCAACATACCCGTTGCCATGCTAACACGCCCTTGTTTTGACTACGTAGCCCTCGGTCACGTCCACAAACACCAAAATCTCAATGCCAACAACAATCCGCCCGTAATTTATCCCGGAAGCATCGAACGAGTTGACTTTAGCGAAGAAAAAGAAGACAAAGGCTTTGTGTTGATTAATTTGGAAAGGGGGAAAGCTGAGTGGGAATTTTGCACTTTGCCGGTGCGGGTGTTTCAGACGATTAAGGTGAACGTATCTGAATCGGAGAGTCCGCAAGCCGACTTGGTGAAAGCCATTGGGAAGAAGGAAATCCAAGATGCTGTCGTGAGATTGATCTACCAATTGCGATCGGAACAATTAGACTTAATTGATAACGCCGAATTGCACGCACTTCTCGGCGCAGCCCACAGCTACACAATTCAGCCGGAATTAGTCAGTCAGCTAGCAAGGCCGAGGTTGCCGGAACTAAATGCTAATAATAGTATAGAACCTTTAGATGCTTTGAAAACTTATTTAGCAAGTCGCGAAGATTTGAAAGATCTTACTGAGAGTATGCTAGATGCCGCGCGGGATTTGTTGGGAGTTGAAGAAGAAGTTTTAGTCGAATTTTAGTAAGTTATATCAATTCTCAGAAAGATGAGGTACGTTGTTGGGCTTCAGCCCTCTTAGTCTAAGCGGTTATAATAAGCCGTCAGTCATCTTTTTAAGAAAGGCTATATATCAATGCCGGCTGTACCGTCAGGTGATTTAACCGCAGAGAACGCAGAGAACACAGAGGAAGAGAAGAGAGAGATGAATAATTCCGATACTAACGGATTTGATATAACTAGAGGAAAAAATGAGAATCCATAAGATTTCTGTCACCAAAATTTTTGGAGTTTTTAACCATGCGGTTTCGCTCAATATGGAAGATAGAATCACGATTATTCATAGTCCGAATGGATTTGGCAAAACAGCATTATTTAGGCTCATTAATGGATTTTTCAATTCACGTTACTCAGAACTTCGGACTATTCCATTTACAGAGTTCCGGTTAGACTTTGATGATGGTAGTTGTCTACAAATAACTAAGTCTATCGATGCACCTGAACATGAAAAAGATAAAAATTTAATGTTTTACTTTGCTAAGCCTGGTGCAGCAAAAGAGATATTCTCACCGAATTTAGCAATGGACTCAATAGATTTCTCAGCGGGAATTAATGTGTCTTCGGATATCACAGATGATGCACTACAGTCATCAGGTGACATAGAAATACCAACTCAATTTTCAGAATTGGAATTAGAACGTATTCTCGTTTTTGAAGCTAGACAGTTAATATCAAGGTTAGCAAAGAGCGTTAAGCAAGAACCAAAATGGTTATCAGAACTAAGAAGTTCTATCGACATTCATTTTATAGAAACTCAGCGCTTGTTAACTACCTCAAATGTTCCTGAAGCAACGGTATACACGAAACACCATTCAATGATTCCCTCAGTTGATATCTATTCTCAGGAACTCGCAGAAGATATCCAAGCAAAGCTGACTGAATATGGTGCATTGTCTCAATCTCTAGAAAGAACGTTTCCTGCAAGAATTTTCAATAACAAAGCACCCTCATATCTAACAGAGGAAACGCTGCGTAACCAATTAAATGAAATCGAGGAAAAGCGTTCTCGTCTCAGAGAAATTGGTCTTTTGGATAACGACGAGAATCCTGATTTTCAAGTAAAACAAAATATTGATGGAGTCACAAAAAACATTCTGTCAGTTTATGTTGAAGATGTAGAACAAAAACTCATGGTTTTTAAGGAACTCGCTACTAAAATAGAACTCTTCAAAGGGATTATCAAACAGCGATTTCTCTATAAAAATATGAGCATCAGTAGAGAGAAAGGTTTTACCTTTACAACGGCGGATGGTAAACCTCTGTCGCCGACAGACTTATCTTTCGGAGAACAGCATGAATTGGTGATGCTTTACCAGTTGTTATTCAAGGTGAAACCTAACTCTCTGGTTCTGATTGATGAACCAGAAATTTCGCTGCACGTAGCGTGGGAAGTCGAGTTTCTCAAAGATTTGCAAGCAATTATTAATCTGGCAAACTTTGACGTGTTGTTAGCTACTCACTCTCCAAGCATTATAGACGATCGATGGGATTTGACAGTGGGGTTAAAAGGGCCAGTTGAATGAGAGAATACATTACCCCTAACTTCATTGCTAACCAAATCCGCCTGCTGCGAGATCGAGTTCAATATACTGAACATTCTTTTCTAATCGCTGAAGGAGACACAGATTCGCGGGTATGGAAGAATTTGGTAGACTCCACAAAGTGTCGTGTAGAAAATGCCTATAATAAAGATAAAGCTGTGCAAGTGCTAAATATCCTTGAACAAGTTAACTTTGCTGGCGTTTTGGCTGTTGTTGATGCTGATTTTGATATACTAGAAGGAAGTGTTCCACTCAGTCCGAACTTGCTGTTCACAGATACTCACGATTTGGAAACTATGCTGCTGAAGTCGCCAGCACTTGAAAAGGTGCTTTTGGAACACGGCTCGGAAGACAAAATAAAGAGTTTTGGTAAAGATATTCGCCAGACTTTACTCGAAAGTGCCAAAGTTATTGGTTATTTACGATGGGCTTCGCTGAAGTTTGATTATTGTTTAAAGTTTGAAGATTTAGCTTTTAAGAAATTTGTGGACGATCGCACATTAATATTAAATCAATCGGAGTTGATTAAAACTGTGAAGAACAACTCTCAAAAGCTGGGACTTGATGAACCAGAAATTATAGCCAAGATGGATAGCTTAAGAACAAATACTCAAGATATGTGGTATATTTGTTGCGGTCACGATATGATTTGTATTTTATCGATCGCACTTTGCAAAGCCCTAGGCACGTGCAACTCCAAGCAAGTTGAGCCAGATGTACTAGAAAAAGACCTCAGACTTGCTTACGAGTCTTCTCATTTCCGGCTGACACAACTCTACACAGCTATTCAAGACTGGGAAAAAACCAATCAACCTTTCCAGGTACTTTCTAATCCGTAACTTCAACCCTCCCAAAAACCTCACCCGCCGCCAACCGAGTACCATTGGCAAAATCCACGCCAGACTGAACTTTTTTACCAGCCAACTGCACCTCCCGCAATAATAGCAAACCATCGCCAGTTTGGACGATCGCCCCAAAGCCCTTCACAACCTTCACAACCTCCCCATTTGCGCCCGACAACCGATCCAAAAGGGGCCATTCCCGTTCCAAAACCCTCAACTCCGGCGGTAATTGCAGCCAATATTCCGGCCCCACCGGCACAGTTGCGATTACTTTCAGGGAATTACCGCGAAAAGTCGTAGTGCAATCCGGGAAAAAACCCCTAACTTGATTGTGAAGCGCGATCGCACTTTTCGACCAATCCAGCACAAAATCAGCCGCCTTAATCATCGGCGCATAAGTCGCCTCATCATCATGCTGAACAACCGGTTCAACTTCCCCATCCCTCAATTTTATCAAAGTTTCCACCAATAAATCCGCTCCAAGTTCCGCCAACCTGTCGCCCAAAGAATCAGCATTATCCAACAGCGTAATTCCCGCAAAAGCCTTCAAAAGCATCGCCCCAGTATCCATACCAGCATCCATCAGCATAGTAGTAATTCCAGTAGCCTTTTCCCCATTAAAAAGACACCGCTGAATCGGCGCCGCCCCGCGATACTTCGGCAAAATTGAACCGTGAACATTAACGCAAGCCAAACTAGGAATATCCAGAATTTCTTGAGAAAGAATCTGGCCGTAAGCCACCACCACAAACACATCAGCCTCCGCTTCCCGCAACTTAGCAAGCGTTTCCGCATCCTTCTTAATTCGGCGCGGCTGCAAAACCGGAAGACTGTGATTTAAAGCCACATCTTTTACAGGTGAAGGCATCAATTTATTCCCCCTTCCCCGGCGCTTATCCGGCTGAGTCACCACACCCACAACCTCAAATTCTGGATGACTCAGCAAACTGGATAAAGTAGCAACAGCAAATTCAGGAGTGCCAAAAAAAACAATTTTCATCGATTTTTAGTTAGTTTTTATAATAATAACAAAATTACGCCATCAACTCATCCAACACCACGCTAAAACCGGACAACACAAGCTGAGTCTTCGCCACCTCACCAGGCTTAAATAAAACTGTCGCACCTTGAGTAATTACTAACACCCAACTACTCTTCGGAAATAGCAGCCAAACTTCCAAACAACCAGACTCTAAATACTCCTGTGCTTTTGCAAAAACATCATCAGCAAAATCGTTAGGCGAAACAATCTCAGCTAGCAGCGGAAAACTCTGCGGCAAAACTGAAAACTCTCCAACTTGCGCCAACAGTTCAGGAGTAATATAAGATACATCTGGTATTCGCCCTTTTTTCAGAGTTTGACAAGTGACTTCCACATAAACCTCGCCCCCTTGCCCGCTTGAGATCATGTAACTTCTCCAGTAATAATCTAGCTTTGATTGAATGCGACGAGTCTTTGCAGTCATTCCCGGTTTCCCTACTACTTCTCCATTCACAAATTCTACAGGATGTTTGACTATCACTTTACCGTCTGCCCACTCCGTCCCGTCAGGAGGATTTTGCATCCATTCTTCCAAAGTTAAATCTAACTGTTCTACACTAAAACTTGTCATCTGATTCACCAATTTTACTGCTAGTATCGATTTTATCATATCTGCCAAAACATGAAAAAATCCTTGAATATGCGGCAGCTAGCCAGTCGCAGCTTGTTGGCAGATACCGCACAACCACAGTTGACAGTTGACAGTTGACAGTTGACAGTTGACCTAGAACGAAGAGGATTGGAGTAATGAATAGTCTGATTTTAATTTCTCCCGCTCCGGCGGGCGGGCTTTCAACCAATTCTTTCTGGTAATATATTCATAACGAACAAGTCAGCCAATGGCTATTAACCGAATTCTCGCATTCGCGCGCGTCGAAATGCCTGACTTGGCAAAAGATCGATCGCACCTGACAGCAATTTCTTGCGATCGGATGTGCCCGCAAGATACACTATATCCTTTGTCAGAAAGATGAGGTACTCATGGGCATAGGTCATAGGGCATGGGGCATAGGGCATACCTGACTTTTTTGAGAACCGCTATAGGAGGCAAATTTTTGACAATTTTGTTTCAAAATACCTCCGAATTAGAGACAAATCAACTTCGGAAAAATTCTGAGATTCAACCAGTTTCACCCACCTCTAACCACCTGCGCTTGCTAAAAAATCTTCTTCCCTCTAAGCAAAGCTAAAAAATGATTTTATCCAAACTTCTCAAAGCACTTAAAATGCAAGTCAAACGAGTTGCGTGCATTTTACTTGCCTTAAATCTACTGATATTAAGCGGCTGTCAAAATATTCCCCAAAATAGCGATAAAATTAAACTCACATTGTGGCACGGCATCAATCCCCCGCCCAATCGCGACGTATTTAAAACCCTCACCGACAAATTCAACCAAACGCATCCCCACATCCAAGTAGAACAAATTTACATCGGCCAGCCCGACCAACAACTGCCAAAAATTCTTACCTCAATAGTAGGAAATGCACCGCCAGATTTGCTGTGGAATACTGCCACAATAGCCGGCAAACTAGCAGAACTGCAAGCAATTAAACCGCTAGAGAAATGGCTCGACAAATCCCCCATCAAAACTGAAATCGATCCCTCACTGTTCGAGTCAATGGAACTCGGCGGACACACTTGGTCAATTCCCCTCGCCACCAACAATACAGGAATATTTTACCGTCCCAGTTTGTTTGCAGCAGCAGGAATTAAAGAAGTGCCACAGAATTGGGAACAATTAAAGCAAACAGCCCGATCGCTCACACAGGACACCAACGGAGACGGACGAACAGATCGACACGGCATAGTGCTCCCCCTAGGCAAAGGAGAATGGACAGTATTCACCTGGCTGCCATTCATGTTCAGCGCAGGCGGCGAACTCGTGAGAGAAACATCTCAAACTCCCGTACCCCAAATAGACAACCCGGGTTCTCTCGCGGCCTTGGAATTGTGGAAGGACTTGTTAACAGAAGGTTCGGGAATACTGTCAGCACCCGAACGCGGTTACGAACTCGATAACTTCATCGCGGGTAAAGTCGCAATGCAAATCACCGGGCCGTGGACTCTAGCACAATTGCAGCAAAGCGCGATCGACTACGCAGTGATGCCTATACCCGCCCTCAAGCGCTCCGCCACTGTTGTTGGGGGTGAAAACCTATTTTTAATGAAAACCTCGCCAGAACGCGAAAAAGCAGCCCTTGAATTCTTAGAATACGTTCTTGGCGAAGAATTCCAAACAGCCTGGGCCTTGGGTACAGGTTACTTACCAATTAACTTAAAATCGAGAGAGAGCCGAACTTATCAAAGTTTTGTGAAAAAAAATCCTGTTTTGGGAGTATTTTTAGAACAAATGAACTCAGCCCGATCGCGCCCAATTATCTCTGGTTACTCTCGCCTGTCAGAAAACCTTGGCCGCGCCATAGAAGCAACTCTTCTCGGCCGCAACCCCCAAGACGCTCTTAAAGAAGCTCAAGACCGTTTGACATTAACCTTAGATATTGCAGTCAAGTGAGATTGGGCATTGGGCATTGGGCATTGGGCATTGGGCATTGGGCATTGGGCATTGGGCATTGGTCAGTAGTCATTGGTCATTGGTCATTGGTCATTGGTCATGTTTTGCGAACTTAATAACTCGCGAACCTTATTAGTCATTAGTCATGTTTTGCGAGCGTCCCCGCTCGCGAACGTTATTAGTCATTAGTCATTAGTCATTGGTAATTAATAAGACAAATGGCGATTACTTTACGAAATTCGACAATCGCTCTCTGGCAACAATCACAGAAAAATAGAAAATGTTTTTTTGATGTAAATTCTTTGTTTTCACTGTATTCGACGAAAGACTTGAAGGCTCGATTAACGGGAGCATCTCAGTTTTGCATTTAGATAGATAGTGAGAGCGTCCCCGCTCGCGTATCGTATAATACGCCAGCTCGCGACAGCTCGCACTATAAGAAAAAAATGCTTTTTACAAAAATGAGATGCTCCCCGATTAACGATTAACGATTAACTCGATTAATTAGTTGAAAATCTCATGAAAATCATTCCAACCTGCACTTACAATCAGAAACCGAGTTTCTTGCCCCGCACTTACCTGAAAGCTCAGATGTTGCGTGGGTGTTATCGGTTCGTTAGATATTATTGACCATGGTGCAAGATGTTAGAGTGAATAGAGTTGCGATCGCCCGACACGAACAGACACCCGCAGTCGCTCGGTCATAAATCTTTAGCGAAAACCAAAAATTAACAGACCGAATGCTTAGCCATCACAGATATATTGGCAAAAAACAGAGGCTCCCGAAATTTATGCCCAGATGCGATCGCACAGCAAAAAAAACCGAACCCTCAACGGCTCCACAAAAAATTATCTCAACAGGTTATTCCCTACCTACCACCCATGACCAAGAAGTTCACAGATGGTACCCGCCACGTGATTTATCCGTGGAATCAATCCCAAATCTAAAATCGAAAATCCTCTCTTCCCCCGAATTTATCCATGAGGTCGCCTCTAAAATCTAAAATCTAAAATCTAAAATCTAAAATCTAAAATCTAAAATCTAAAATCTAAAATCTAAAATCTAAAATCGATTGACCTACGATCGCCTAATAGAAAGATTTTTCCTACCCCGTGCCTGTCCCGTGCCACCTACTGATACCAAAACCAGCATCCACCTTTTCCCCAAACGACAATGCAGAAAAAGTTCCTTAACGCAATCAAAGGACATTCCTGGCGGTACTTCTTCGCAGTAGGGGCGATCGCCCTGATCTACTATTTGGCATCGCAATTCGCCATTGCCACTCTCACCCTGAGTTCAGAAATTTACCCCATGTGGCCAGCAGCAGGAATTGCTCAAGTCGCTCTGCTGCTGTTTGGGCGGCAACTGTGGCCGGGAATTGCGATCGGCGCCTTCCTGTTCATCATGAGCGCACCGGCGGCCAGCATCGGCACTGCTTTGATCTCAGCGGGCGCCAGAGCCTTGCAAGCGTGGACGGGAACTTATCTGCTACAGCGCATTAACTTTAGCGCCGGACTCGATCGACTCAAAGACGTTTTAGGAATAGTCGGACTAGCAGCCTTAGCATCTACCCTAATCAACTCCACCATCGGCAGCATCATCGTGTGCGTAAGTGGTTTCTCTAGCTGGAGCAATTTTGGCACGATTTGGGGTACTTGGTGGGTAGGAGACGCGATGGGAATTTTGCTCGTCGCCCCCCTGCTGCTGACGTGGCACAAATTACCCAAAAGCCCCACCCATCGCAAACAGATAGCTGAACGAGTGATTTGGCTGCTGCTGCTGCTAGCGATCGGCTGGCTCGTCTTCTGTTCCCGCACCCGCGCGGCCTACGCTCGCTATCCCCTAGAATACTTACCATTTCCCCTAGTAGTTTGGGCTGCCTTTCGATTCGGCCAGCGCTACACGGCCCTCGCCAACTTCATCCTCTGCGGCTTCGCCATCTGGGGCATCGCCCGAGGCAGCGGCCCCTTTCTCAAACACGCCAGCAGCATCCCCCAAGCACTGTTATCCCTGCAAGCCTTCATCGCCGTCATCGCCGTTACCGGCCTAGTCTTAGCCGCCACCGTCGCCGAACGCCACCAAGCAGAAGTCTCCCTGCGCGCCAGCGAAGCCAGCCTCGCCAACGCCCAGCGCATCGCCCAGCTAGGCAACTGGGACTTAGATCGCAACACGGAGCAATTGCGTTGGTCAGAAGAAATTTATCGCATCCTGGGAGAACGCCCGGGAACTTTCGATCCCAGCCTCGAAGCCTTCTTGAAATACGTGCATCCCGAAGATAGAGAATTGGTCAAAAGGTCGATCGAAGCTGCTATATTTCAGCAACAGCCTTACAGCATCGACTACAGGCTGCTACTACCCGACGGGAGGAGCCGCACAGTCTGCGAACAAGCCGCCATCAACTCCCTCTACATCACCAGCACCGTCCAAGACATCACAGATAGAAAGCGCGCCGAAGCCGCCCTGAATTCTTCAGAAGAAAGATTTTCCAAGGCTTTTCACGCTTCTCCTGTTGGGATCGGCATCTGCACCCTCACAGACGCCCGCTTCCTCGATGCCAACGACAGCTTTTTGCGATCCTTAGGCTGGTTGCGGGAGGAATGTATCGGCCGCACCCCCACCGATTTAGGAATGTGGGTCAATTCAGAAGACGAGCGACGGCTAGCCAACGTGTTGCGGGAAGAAAATTCGATCGGCAACCAAGAAATCAAAATTCGCACCAAAGCCGGCGAAGTGCGCGACTGGCTGATGTCAGGGGAACTCATCGACCTCGGCAGCACTCAGTGCGTTTTAATCATGACCAGCGACATCACCGAACGGTTGCGTTCCGAAGAATTCCGTCGCGCCGCATTAGCAGCCGAAACTGCCAATCGATCTAAAACCATCTTTCTCGCCAACATGAGTCACGAACTCAGAACCCCCCTCAATGCGATCATCGGCTACAGCGAGCTCCTGCAAGAAGATGCCCGAGACCTCGATGCCGAAGAGTTCATCGACGACCTCCAAAAAATTAACACTGCCGGCCAGCACTTGCTAGGGCTGATTAAAGATATTCTCGACTTCACTAAAATTGAAGCAGGTCACATCGACTTGCACATCGAAACCTTCACCATTTTAAATCTGGTGCAGGAAGTTGTCGGCACGATCGCGCCGATGGCAAACAAAAATAGCAATATCTTAGAAATACAATGCCCTGAGGATATTGGCTCGATGCAGAGCGACTTAACTAAACTCCGCCAGTCCTTGCTCAACCTCCTCAGTAATGCCTCGAAGTTTACTTCCTCGGGCGCGATTAGTTTCACCGTTACCCGCTGCGCCGAAACCCCCGCCGAGGCTGCCCAGAGACGCAAAAAACAAGGAGCCTATAGAGGACTTAACCCCTTAGAAAATAGCTCGTATTCCTGGTCTGCCTCTCAAGATTGGATTGTTTTTACAGTCAAAGATACTGGTATTGGCATGAGTTCCGAACAGTTAGTCAGAATCTTCGAGCCTTTCACCCAAGCCGATTCCTCAACTACTAAGAGGTTCGGTGGCACTGGTTTGGGGCTGACGATTACTAAGAAATTCTGCGAAATGATGGGCGGAGATATTACCGCTTCCAGCGAGTTGGAAAAAGGTTCTACTTTTACAATTCGGCTGCCAGCTATCATCAACTAAATTTTATTTTTCCCGGAAAAGTATGATCGATAAGAAATTTTGTGAGTTGTTGTTGGCTGCTGCCAATTTTATTAATGACACGCTCTCGCTCCCAAAACCCGGTTGCTTCACCTGAGTCGAGCAGTCAGTCGATTTGAGACTTGAAATTTGAGATTTACTCTACAGATGAATCTGGGAGCAGGAACAGGAGTATAAAATTTTGATCTCTCCACGACAGGAGTACCTCGGACTTTATCAGTTTTTGGTGGCTCAAAAAACCTAGTTCTGGCAGAAACCGAGGTTGTCAGCGTCAGTTCACTGTGATAATATGATACAATTTTTAAGTAGGTGGCAGACATTTAGAGCATGGGTTTGTTGACGATGTAATTTTTTTAGACTAAATATAACTTAGGGCGATTTAAAAGATTTTGGATAACGCAGATGACAGCTATGGTTCTCGATAGAACCTGTGATAGAGTTAGATTGCGTATTCTTCCAGTCACTAGATAGCTGCACATATATACTATTAATTAAAAATATATACTGTAAAAAGTTGCCTACAAAGCGCCAGAAATTATGCATCCCTACCTCCAGCGCCAACTCGAACAGCTCGGTTTAGCCGGCGAGTCTCCCCCTCCCACAGCCGAGCAGTGGCAGCTATTCTTAGAGCAGGTAAGTTGTAGCTACGACGGCGATCCCAGTCAGGAGCAACCCTTGGCACTAAAGGATTTTGCCTCTTCGCCCCCATCCCCTCAAGACTCTCCAACCGCTTCAGAATTCGATCGACTGCGATCGACCGTCAACAGTTTGGGGGTGGGATTGTGCATCCTTGACGGCAAGGGGTTGGTCATCTCGGTGAATCCAGCAGCCGAACGCTTGTTGGGCTGGCGAGAGTCGGAACTTGCAGGCATTTCGCTGCTAAATCGCATTGCCCCCCAGCAAAAGCAAGGCAAAAAATCCCCCGTTTTGAAGGCTCGGAAACAAAAAAACCACAAAAATGAAGATGGGGCGATCGCACATACACTATCTTTACAAGAGGCGATCGCCAACCGTCAACCTTGTAGCAATTGGGACTATGAGTTTCTATGTAGCGACGGGAAAATTTTACCAGTTTCCTATTTTTTCAATCCTGTAATTGAGGGTGGCGAAATATCAGTCTTGGTATTTTTTGAGCAGGGAGAACACCAGCAGCTCTCGATGCTGCAAGCCGTTTTGGACTCAACAGATGCGGGAATTATCGCGGTTGACACCAAAGGCAATGTATGCAATTACAATCAGAAATTTGTCGAGATGTGGGGTTTGTCTCACGCAGCAGGAAACTTGAGCCGATCGCCCGCAGGCAATAGTGAAAAAAACATCGCCACAGAATTCCCCTTCGCTAGGGAACAATTAAAAGACCCCCAAAGATTTCTCGAACGCGCGATGCAAGTGTCGGCCCAACCAGATGCGAAAATCAGCGACTTATTAGAATTTAAAGACGGAAGAGTTATCGAATTAAATTCACTGCCATCAAAAGTTGGAGCAAACACAGTTGGCAGAATATGGAGCTTTCGAGACGTTACCGATCGCCAAAAAATAGCACAATCTTTGCAGGAACGAGTAGAATTTGAGGCATTGATTGCTACTTTGTCAACCTATGCGATCGCTCTGCCCGGAGCGGACATAGATGAAGGGTTCGATCGCACTCTCCAAGCAATCGCCCAGTTCAGCCACTGCGACCGCAGTTACATATACTTGTTATCGGCAGACAAAACTCGCGCTCACAAAACCTACGAATGGTGCGCCGAGGGTGTTCCGACCCAAATTAAAGACCGCGCCCCCCAACAAATAGACATCGCCCAAATCCCTTGGATTGCAGAAAAGCTCGATCGCGCCGAATGCCTGCACATCAGAGAAATCCGCGAACTCCCGCCCCCAAATCAAGCCGAAATAGCTTGGTTGACAGGCAAAAATTTAGCAACATTCCTGACAAACTCCTCCTCGGAAACAGCAACCGCTTCCGCAGGTACGATCGCACATTCGGGCAAAACCAAATTAAACAAACCTCAAAAAAATCTGCGATCGCTAATCGTGATTCCCCTAATTTGCAGTGAAAACCTACTAGGATTTCTCGGATGCGACAGTTACAAACCTGCTGCGAGTCGATCGACCGAAATATCAACTCATCTAAAAATGGTAGGAGAAATGCTCGCCAATGTCCTAGAACGCCAACGCGCAGAAACAGCTTTGAGAGCAGCCGAAACCAAATACCGCAGCATCTTTGAAAACGCAGCCGAAGGCATCTTCCAGACAACCCCAGACGGACGTTACCTCACCGCCAACCCAGCACTAGCCGGGATTTACGGCTACGAAACAGTCGCCCAAATGGTCGGCGAACTAGCAAACATCAGCAGCCAACTTTACGTTGACTCCAACCGGCGCGCTGAGTTTATAGCCCAATTGGCCGCGCGCCACCAAGTATCAAAATTTGAATCCCAAATATACCGCCGGGACGGCAGCACGATCTGGATTTCCGAAAACGCCCGCAGCGTCTGCGACGAAAGCGGCAGCATTTTGTACTTTGAAGGCACTGTCACCGACATCACCCATCGCAAACTTGCAGAATCCGCCATGCAGTCGGCCCTAGAAGCAGCAGAATCCGCCAACAGGGCAAAAAGTACATTTCTCGCCAACATGAGCCACGAACTGCGGACGCCCCTGAATGCCATCATCGGCTACAGCGAAATGCTCCAAGAAGAAGCCGAAGACTCCGGCGATGAAACCTTCGTCCCAGACCTCGAAAAAATTCGCGGCGCAGGCAAACACCTGTTATCGATGATCGATGACATCCTAGATATCTCTAAAATTGAAGCAGGTCGAATGGATCTCTACTTAGAAAACTTCGACATTCATGCCTTGATTGAAAGTGCTGTGGAGACAGCGAAGCCGCTAGTGGAAAAAAACGGCAACACGGTAGAAGTCTACTGTCCAGAAAATCTCGATACGATGCACGCCGATATGACCAAAGTCCGGCAAGTGCTGCTGAACCTACTCAGCAACGCTGCGAAGTTCACCAAAAACGGGAAAATTGCGATCGGAGTTGAAAGAATTACCAATGAACAATTAAGAATGAAAAATCAAGAGGAATCTGCCCAAATTTTAATTTCTAACTCAGAATTTTTAAGTTTTCGCGTCACCGACACCGGCATCGGCATGACAAAAGATCAATTGCAGCGAGTTTTCCAACCTTTTACCCAAGCTGACGCCTCGACTACCAAGCAGTATGGCGGCACCGGTTTGGGACTAGCTATCAGCCAGCGCTTCTGCCAGATGATGGGCGGCAGCATTGAAGCAAGCAGCACGTTGGGCATAGGCACTACTTTCACCGTACTCTTGCCCAGCGCCATCAAAGAACCGGAAATCCCCAACAAAGTCGGCGACAGCACTAGGACTGCGGACGCACCTGCTGTCGGCACGGTGCTGGTAGTTGACGATGACCCCATCTCCCAGGATTTGATCGAGCGCGCCCTCGCTCGCCAAGGACTGCACATAGAAGTCGCAGGTAACGGCGAGGAAGCCCTCAGGCTCGCGAAGCAACTGCGGCCAGACGCCATTACCCTCGACGTGATCATGCCCGGAATGGACGGCTGGGCGGTGCTGTCGGCCCTCAAGGCAGATCCTGACCTTGCCGAGATTCCCGTAATCCTGCTATCCTTTGTTGGCAACAAAAGCCTCGGCTTTGCATTGGGCGCTTCGGACTACCTCACCAAACCAGTGGACGGCAAACGGCTGGTTGCTTTGTTGAACAAGTACCGACGCGACCAAGAAGGCGTTGCGGCTCACAGTTTGCCCTGTCAGATATTAGTTGTGGAAGATGACGATGCCACCCGCAAAATACTGCGGCGGATATTAGAAAAACAAGGCTGGGCTGTGGCGGAAGCTGACAGCGGACGCACTGCTCTCGAACAGCTAGAAGTCGATCGCCCGCAATTGATTTTGCTGGATTTGATGCTGCCAGAAATGGATGGTTTTGAGTTGATCGCCGAACTTCGCAAGTCGCATTCAGAAGATCCTATACCGATCGTCGTAATTACCGCCAAAGACCTGACGACCGCAGAAAGTCAGCAACTCAACGGCTATGTCGATCGGGTTCTGCAAAAGGGAGTCTACAGTTGCGATACTTTGCTGCGCGATGTTCGTTCTATAGTGAATGACAGGCTCGATCGCAGGTATGACTCGAAAGGCAAGGAGAACACCAATGGCTAAAATCCTGTTGGTCGAAGATAACGAAATGAACAGGGATATGCTGTCGAGGCGTCTGGCCCGCAAGGGACATGAGGTCTTTATTGCTGTGGACGGTGCTGAGGGAGTGTCGATGGCCCTCGACAAAGTACCGGATTTAATTCTGATGGATATGAGTCTACCAGTGCTCGACGGCTGGCAAGCAACCCAGCAAATTAAGGCAGCTCCTCAAACTAAAACGATCCCGGTGATTGCGCTAACGGCTCACGCAATGGCGGGCGATCGTGAAAAGTGTATCGCAGCCGGCTGCGACGACTACGACACCAAACCCGTGGAGTTTCCCCGACTTCTGGGTAAGATTGAATTGCTTCTGAAAGAGGCCATGACTTGAGAGTCCCCGCCGTAACACCGATCGGGATTCTTAAGACATTAAAGCCTCAGTAGACTTTGAGTCGGACTTAAGTACCAAATAGTTTGCTAAACTTATCCACAGTTAATTACCTAGACGAGGTTTAACCATGTTTGCCGTCAAACGAGCGCTCAAATTGAATAATAGGGAAGCGACCTTGATGGCGAAACACGCAGGATTTCGGCGCGTGGTATTTAACATGGGGTTAAGTTTGCGGACTCAAATGTACAGTGAGGGGAAACTTACAGACTCAAAGGTGATTAACGAAATTAAAAAAGTTCTCACTAATTACGTCAAAAAGCACCCTGAATTCGCTTGGATGAACCAATTGTCTAGCCGAGTTTACCAAAACGCTTTGATTGACTTGAAAGATGCTTTTAGCCGATATCGTTCTGGTTCTTCAGGTCATCCAAAATTCGCCAGTCGTGGAGACGGTCAATCTTTTACGGTTGATTCATCTAACGGCAAAGTTTTGTTAAACGCTGGCAACACTATTAAGATTCCTACTCTGGGAACTTTTCGGCTTTACGAAGCCCTAGATTGTAGTTTTATTTCTCAAACTTTCACGATTTCAAAAGAAGGGAATCGCTGGTTTGTTTCTATCTGCGTTGATGCAGAGCGTATCCCGGTTCAGCAGTCTGAAAGTTCTGTGGGAATCGATGTTGGTATCAAGTCATTTGCCACTCTGTCAAAAGGGCAGTTTTTTGATGCACCGAAGCCGTTAATAGCCCGTGCGAAAACAAAGCTTGCTACTTTACAGCGCCAAGCATCAAAGCAGGTAAAAGGCTCTCGAAATCAGCGTAAAACTTACAATAAGATTAGCCAGATTCATGCAAAGATAGCTCGTATTCGCCTAGATTTCCTTCACAAGTTAACAACTTATTTAGCTAAAACTTTTAAGTTAATTAAGATTGAAAATTTGAACGTCAAAGGAATGATGGCAAATCACAAGTTAGCGGGAGCAATATCTGACCTTGGTTTTTATGAGTTTAAACGTCAACTCGACTATAAATGTCAAATGTATGGAGCTAACTTGGTATTGGTAGACCAGTGGTTTCCTAGTACCAAAACTTGCTCAAATTGCGGCACAAAAAAAGATATGCCACTAAGCATACGGACTTTTGACTGTCCTGTTTGTGGCAGATATTTGGATCGCGATTGGAACGCCAGCATTAACATTTTAAATTGGGAACCCTCGGCTTGAGGGGGATAGCCTACTTATCTTGGGATAGCCGACTACCCAACAGCGTAGGAAGTAAACTCGTAATTGTATCTAAAGATGGCTTTAGATAGGTTTAGGTAAGTTTTATGAAGCAGGCAAGCAATGGCTAAAATCCTGTTGGTAGAAGATAACGAAATGAACAGGGATATGCTGTCGAGGCGCCTCGCCCGCAAAGGGTATGAGGTGTCGATTGCTGTTGATGGCGCGGAGGGGGTATCGATGGCGAAGACAAAAGTACCGGATTTGATTTTGATGGATATGAGCCTGCCGGTGCTCGACGGATGGCGAGCAACCCAGCAAATTAAAGCGGATCCCGAAACTAAAATGATTCCGGTGATTGCGCTGACGGCTAACGCTATGGCGGGCGATCGTGAAAAGTGTTTGGCGGCAGGCTGCGACGATTACGACACCAAACCTGTGGAATTTCCGCGACTTTTGAGTAAAATCGAAATGCTTCTGAAAGAGGCCATGCAATGAAAACTGACGACGGCAGCGTCCTGGTTGTTGACGATAATGAGGTAAACCGCGATTTGCTGGCCCGCCGACTTCAGCGTCAAGGCCACGCGGTGACTGTTGCTGAAGATGGTCTCCAAGCTATGGCACTGATGCGTAGTGAGCCTTTTGATTTGGTACTCCTGGACATTATGATGCCACAAATGAACGGCTATCAAGTTCTGGAACATCTGAAAGCAGACGAGCAGTTGCGCCACATCCCAGTGATTATGATTTCGGCGGTGGACGATATCGACAGTATTGTCCGCTGTATTGAATTAGGGGCGGAGGATTATCTTTCTAAACCTTTCAATCCAGTTTTGCTCAAGGCTCGGATTAGTGCGTGTCTGGAAAAGAAGCGGCTGCGGGATAAGGAACAAACTTATCTGCGGGAGTTGGCCGAGGAAAAGGAAAAGTCCGAGCGTTTGCTACTGAATATTTTGCCAGGCCCGATCGCCCAACGCCTCAAAGAAGGAGAAAATACGATCGCCGACAGTTTCGCGGAAGTTACTGTCATGTTTGCCGATTTGGTTGGTTTTACCAAGCTTTCGGCTCATTTGTCGCCAGCGGAGTTAGTGGAATTGCTCAACGAGATTTTTTCAGCTTTTGACGAGTTGGCCGATCGCTACGGACTTGAGAAAATTAAGACGATCGGCGATGCTTATATGGTGGTTGGCGGTTTGCCAAAAGTAAGCGACAACCACGCCGAGAGCATTGCAGAAATGGCGATCGACATTCTAGGAGCAATGGCTCAAATCCGCACCAAGGGAGGACAGCCGCTCAGCATCCGCATCGGCATCCACACGGGCCCCGTAGAAGCCGGAGTCATCGGCACTAAAAAATTTACTTACGATTTGTGGGGAGACACAGTAAATACAGCTTCCCGCATGGAATCTCAAGGCATTCCCGGCGGCATTCAGGTGACAGTTGCTACCTACGAGCGCCTGCGGAATAAATATGTTTTTGAGGAGCGCGGCGTGATTTCGGTGAAAGGAAAAGGCGATATGATGACTTATCTGCTTGTGGCCCGAAAAGGTGCATAATTGACAGTTGTCAGTTGGCAGTTGGCAGTTAACTATTACCAATTACCAATTACCAATTACCAATTACCAATTACCAATTACCAATTACCAATTACCAATTACCCAATTACTAAATTGAAAAATGAACGTAAATTCTAACCTTTTAATGTATGCCCAATGGGCAGGAATTCTAACAGTAGCCTTGTTTGTTTTAACCATCGTAGCATTTATCTTGAAATGGGGTTTTCGCTTCCGATTGGTAGGAGTGAGCAGCTTTATGGCCGTCATTGCTGCGAGTATATTCGGTCTCGGTTTAGGACTGTTTTCGCGCACAGAAATTCCCGGTGCAGTGCGCTATTCTTTAGTTTACGATACTGGCGGCGCCCAAACTGTAGTTACCGTGCCACCTTCAATTACTGAATCCGAGTTAGAAGCAACAATGCAGCAAGTGGCTGCTGATTTGTACTCTCCAGGGCGATCGGGAAGCGGAAGAGATTACATGACAATCCGCGTTCGGACGGTGGTACATCCTGAGCCTGGTCTGTCTCAGCCGCTGTTTTTGGGTGAGGTGCGACGATCGCTCGCGACGAGATATGATGACAAAATGGCGATCGACATCTACCCCGAAAAAGTCGCTATTCTGAAAAAGTATCAAGCCTAAAAATCAATTATTCGGCGAGTGAAACCGCTTCTACAAAAACAAAGTCCGCCTGCGCGGACTAAGATTCAGTTCAGAAACCGGGTTTTTAGGAAAAGACTTTATTGTAGCCGATAGATTCTATAAAAACCCGGTTTCTTTGGTCGAAGTGGGTAACTCCCGATCGCATACTAGATGGTTATCAAAAAAGGATATAATTATGACTCAAGATTCCGAAAAATTACTAACAAACCTCTTCAATGCTTGCAATCCATACGAGCCTTTATCGGCAGGCGATCCGCGATATGTTAACTGTGGGGAAGTCTGAGGAGATGACAATATTACCGTAGACTTAGGTCTCAATATTCAGCGTTCCCAAGAGATGACTTGTCAGTTGTATGCCGGACATTTTGGTGCAGGAAAATCAACCGAATTACGAAGACTAGAACAGTATTTGCAAGAACAAGGTTATTTTGTAGTTTATTTCGCCGCTGAGGAACAAGATATCAATACCGAAGATACGGAATATACAGATATTTTGCTGGCTTGTACCAGACATTTATTAGAAGCAATTAAAGATGCGGACTCAAAACCTTTACTCGATTGGATGAAAAACCGCTGGAACGATTTAAAAGATTTAGCCTTGACAGAAGTATCTTTTGAAACATTGAGCTTAGAAATGCAAATTGCTCAGTTTGCCAAACTGACGGCGAATGTGAGAACCGAACCTAGTCTGCGCCAAAAAATTAGAGAAAAAGTTAATCCTCACACTACCACGCTGATTGAGGCGCTGAATCAGTTTATTCGGAATGCTAAAAAAAGGTTGCCCGACAAATATTCGCAATTGGCAATAATTGCCGATAATTTAGATAAGATCGTGCAGTTTTCTAAAGACGGAGGGGAACGCAGCAATCTCGACGAAATTTTTTTAGACCGCAGCGAACAACTCAAAGCTTTAGATTGTCACATCGTTTATACAGTACCAATTTCGATGGTGCATTCCAATCGCGCGGCCGATCTGAGCAATAACTATAATAACGCTCCGCAAGTGCTGCCGATGATTATGGTAAACAATCCCAGCGGTGAAGTTAATCAAGCGGGACTTGCTAAAATGAAACAGGTGATTGAGAAACGGGTGAAACAAGTCGAACCCAATTTATCTCTAGAATTGGAAACACAATGGTTTGAAAACAGAGAAACACTAGAAAAGCTGTGTTTGATGAGTGGGGGACACGTCAGGAATTTGCTGTCGATGTTGCAAGAAGCTATAAATCGTACCCAAGATTTGCCAATTACTGCAAAAGCAGCGCAAAGGGCAATTACGAACTTGCGGAATATTTATAGAAGAACCGTTAATAAAGAAGAATGGTCAATTTTAGCGAAAGTATCTGTCTCTCACCGGATACTTAATGACAAACAGCACCGCGATTTGCTATTTAACCGCTGTATTTTGGAATATCGATACTATGATGAAGAAGAAGAAATGCAGAATTGGTATAACGTTCACCCGCTAATTAAAGGCATTCTGGAATTTAAGGAAGCAGTTGCACAACTTGAGCCATGACATCGGAAATCATTGATTGGGACGAAGATTTGCCACCAGCAACACCGGAGGAAGAATATGAATCTCTGGTACGCACTCTCAGACGGACAAATGGTTTCCGGTTGTTGTTTGTGGAGTGTGTGCCGTCGGAGGGGAAACGATTGATTGCGAAAGTTCAAACAGATTTCCCTCGGAAAAAGGTTGAGGTGTTGCCGCTGAATGAGTCGGTTTATAATTTTTATAATTTAATTGAAGAGTTGCCAAAGCGAGATGAAATTAATATTTTGTTTGTGACAGGCTTAGAATATTCGTTTGATGAATACGAACGAGAAAAAAGGGCGATCGGATGGGAAAGCAAGGATATTTATTCTTACAGTTGGCGGGGAGTGCCACCTGTTTTAATGAATATTAACCAGCAGCGAGAGCGTTTTCTAGATAATTTTAAAATTTGTTTTGTTTTTCTTTTGCCTAAGTTCGGTATTGAATATTTTATTCATCGCGCGCCGGACTTTTTTGATTGGCGATCGAGCTTATTTAAGTTTTCGATGGATCAGGAAAGCTTGCAAGCCGAATCAATGCAAGCTTGTTGGGAAAGATGGCAGTTAGAAGAATATCTAGCTTTGACTCCCGAAGCGCGGAAACGGGAATTGGTGAGGCTTCAAGGTTTAATTGATGAGGATGGGCAAACATCAGAACAAAAAGCTAAGTTGTTTTTTGAACAAGCTTTATTGTATCGCTCGGCTGAAGATTATGCAAAGGCGATCGCCTCCTACGACAAAGCCTTAGAATTCAAACCAGATGACCACGCAGCCTGGTACAATCGGGGCATTGCACTGGGTAATTTAGGCAGGCTTGAAGATGCGATCGCCTCCTACGACAAAGCCTTAGAAATCAAACCAGATAAACACGATGCCTGGAACAATCGGGGCATTGCACTGCGTAATTTAGGCAGGCTAGAAGATGCGATCGCCTCCTACGACAAAGCCTTAGAATTCAAACCAGATGACACATCTGCATTTTATAATAAAGCTTGCTGCTATGCGTTGCACAGTCAGATTGACCAAGCTATTCAGAATTTGCAGCAAGCTATCAATCTGAATCCTGATGAATGGCGAGAAATGGCAAAAACTGACTCGGATTTTGACAGTATGCGATCTGATGTTCGGTTTCAAGCCTTGATTCAAGGATAGGGATTAGCCGTTGGGTGGGGGCGGGTTTATGAGATTGTTAGTTATTGGCAGAAATTGTTGGTGAACCCGCCCCTACAGCATCACAAACACTTTATGATAGATTAATAGCGAGGTAAAAGATGACTCAACTAAATGTAACTGTAACTAATGACAGATTTCCCGAACTCATCGCCCGCGTTGAGGATACTGGAGAACGAATTGTCATAGAACAGGAAGGAAGGGCGATCGCTGCTATTATTACTTATGCCGATCTGAAGCGGCTAGAAGCATTAGAAGCCGCCCTGATTGACAAAGCAAAACTACAAGAATATGAATGGCTAAAAGCTGCGATCGCAAATCCAGCCTTTGATTCTCTGAGAGACTCAGCGGAAGATATCTACACTTTAGCTGATGGCTTGCCATTCCACGACTCAGAATGGATTAAAACAGCGATCGATCCTAATTTTGGTTCGATTCTCGACCCCCAAGAAGACATTTATACTATAGCTGACGGTAAACCATATCTAGCTTAAATATCTCCCTTATTTCTTAGTCCGCGTAGGCGGACTTGGTTTGTATAGACGCGGTTTCAACCGCCGGGTCATCTGCCGTGTCCTGATTTCGGGTTATATTAACTCCGATGCAACGGAATTGATATAACGAATAAATACTCAGAAACCTGGTTTGTTTGCAAAATCGGGTTTCTGCCGATCGCCATTACTTACTCTGTCAACCTAATTCTGTCATCTTCATCGCCCTTTCCACTCTTCTACGCAATTCCCGAAAAATTTTAGTAAAAATCCATACATCCAAATCAACACCGAAGACAAAATTACTTAGAATTCAACGATAAAAAATTGCAAAAGTTCTCCAATTTAGGTAAGATTGTCAACAATAACAAAATTAAGGTACAATCGCCACCATTAGATGGCAGATGGCGAAAAACATCGCATATAAAAGAAAAAACGACAATTTTACATACTGAGGTGAAAACCCTTGCAAAAGTTAGCTAACAGAGAAAAAGCGATCGAATCTGGAGAACAATCCATATCACCCAACGCCCAAAACGCTCAAACGTTCTACGATCGCGGAAACGCCCTAGAATCAATGGGACGCTTGTCCGCAGCGCTCGAATCTTGGTCTAAGGCGATCGAACTCGAACCAAAATTTCACGAAGCTTGGTACAACAAAGGCGTAGCCTTCAGAAAGTTGGGACAGCTACCCGAAGCAATCTCCGCTTACAACAAATCTTTAAAAATTCAACCAAAAAATGCAGAAGCGTGGTACAATCGCGCGAACGTGTTGCGGAAGCTAAACAGACTCTCAGAAGCGATCGCTTCCTACGAACAGGCGATCGAACTCAAGCCAGACTATCACGAAGCTTGGACGAACCGCGGCAACACCCTCGTCAACTTAGAAAAATTCTCAGAAGCCCTCGCATCCTATGACAAGGCGATCGCCATTCAAGCAGACTACTCGGAAGCTTGGTACAACAAGGCATTTGCGCTGAAACACTCCGGGCAAAATGCAGCCGCGATCGCTTCCTACGACAAAGCGATCGAACTAAAACCAGACTTGCATCAAGCTTGGTACAACCGCGGCTTAGCCCTAGCCGAGGAAAAACTCTACGCCGAAGCCGTTGCTTCCTACGACAAAACTCTGCAACTGCGCCCGAATTCCCCGGAAGTCTGGAACAAACGCGGCACGGCGATCGCCCAAATGGGACAATTTGAAAACGCGATCGCATCCTGGGACAAAGCGATCGAACTCAAGCCAGATGACAGCGAAACCTGGTACAACCGCGGCTTAGCTTTAGTAAACTTAAAACGCTTTCAAGAAGCAATCGCTTCCTGGGACAAAACCTTAGAGTTGCAGCCCAACAACATCGAAGCCTGGTACAACCGCGCTGTCGCCCTCAAAAAAATCGAACGCTTTACCGAAGCGATCGCTTCCTACGATCGCATTATCGCCATTACACCCGACGATCCAAATCTTTACTATCAAAAAGCCTGCGTCTACGCCCTAGAAAAAGCAGCAGGCGATCGCAAAAACAGCCCCAAAGCTGTAGAAACCAGCATTCAGAAAGCGATCCAAAACTTATCAAAGGCGATCGAACTAAATCCGGAAAAATACAGGAAACTATGCCAGAATGACTCTAAATTGCGTACAATACGGGAACAGGTGCGGTTTTTAGCTTGATTTCAGGGTAGCAAATGATTGATGGATACCGATGCCGCACTGCAACCTTTGTAGGCAAAACAGCACCACAAACCCCAATCATGCAAACCCTAGACAAAACTCAAGCAAAATTCGCTCAACTCGCAGCGCATCTCAGCGAAGTTACCGACATCGAATCAGCCTCGTCACTGTTGCATTGGGATCAGGCGACTTATATGCCCGCCAAAGGTGCAACTGCGAGAGGCCGTCAGTTGGCAACTCTCAAACAAATATCCCACGAAAAATTTACCGATCCCAAAATAGGTGAACTCCTAGAAGACTTGCGTTTCTACGAACAAACCCTCCCCTATGACTCTACCTCAGCTAGCCTGATCCGCATCGCCCGCAGAGATTACGATCGTGCCGCCAGAGTCCCCGCCACCTTCATGTCCGCACTCTGCCGCCACCAAGCCGACTGCTACGAAGTTTGGGCAACAGCCAAAGCAGCCAACAACTTCGCAGCCGTCGAGCCATATCTCGAAAAAACCTTAGAATTAAGCAGGCAGTACGCCGACTTTTTCCCCGGATACGAACACATTGCCGATCCTTTGATCGATCGCAGCGACTACGGCATGAAAGTATCCCTGCTGCGCCCGCTGTTCGCCCAACTGCGTCAAGAATTAGTACCCATAGTCGAAGCCATCACCTCACAACCTCCCGCTGACGACTCCTGCTTGCACCAAAACTTCTCCGAAGCTCAACAGCTAGAATTCACCCGCACAGTCGTACAACTCATGGGGTATGACTTCCAGCGCGGACGGCAGGACACCACCCTGCACCCCTTCATGACCAACTTCTCCATAGACGACGTACGCATCACCACCCGCGTCTACAAAGATCACCTCGATCAAGCCCTCTTCAGCAGCATCCACGAAGCCGGACACGGCCTCTACGAACTCGGCAATTCCCCCGAATTTGAAGGTACGCTACTCGCAGGTGGCATTTCCTCCGGCGTGCACGAAAGCCAGTCGCGGCTTTGGGAAAATCTAGTCGGGCGCAGCCGCGGTTTTTGGCAGTATTTTTACCCGCAACTGCAAAAAGTATTTTCGCGCCAGTTGGGCGACGTATCCCCAGACGCATTTTACCGGGCAATTAACAAAGTGTCGCGATCGCTCGTCCGCACCGATGCTGACGAAGTAACCTACAACCTCCACGTCGCCATCCGCTTTGACCTAGAATTGGCAATGGTAGAAGGCAAATTAGCAGTGCGAGACCTCCCCGAAGCCTGGAAGGATCGCTATAAAACAGACCTCGGCGTTGTCCCCGCTACCGACAGCGACGGTGCGATGCAGGATGTTCACTGGTATGTTGGGACGATCGGCGGAATGTTTCAAGGTTACACCCTCGGCAACTTGATGAGCGCTCAATTCTACGAAACCGCACTCAAAAACCATCCCGAAATTCCCGCACAAATAGAACAGGGAAACTTTAGCGTACTCCACGACTGGCTCAAACAAAACATCTACGACCACGGCCGCAAATACACTGCCGTCGAATTGATCGATCGCGTCACCGGTTCACCTTTAACTATCGATCCGTTTGTCCGTTACATTCGCCACAAATACGGCGAATTTTATGTCATTTGAGGGATAGCAATTTCACATTGCAGACTTTAAAATGAGATTAAAAAAAGTAGGCGCCTAAAAAAAGGGTGGTACTAATACAGTATCGCCCTTTTTTAGAGCGAAAATCAAAAATCTCAAATAAGGGAGTATCTATGTCTGAACTCTTTGAGGCTGTTATTGCCAGCGACGAAAAAACCGACTTGCGGCAATTTGCCAGCGATTTGCGGGCTTTGGGAAACAAATATTTACTGCGAAACGATATAGTTAGCGCTTTTGCCGCCTACTGCACCAAATACGAAAAGCCCCAACAGTTTCATCAATCCTCTCATTTGAGCAAACTGATTTACTACGTTCAGGAAATTATTCTTGAAGAGAGCAGCCTTTGCGTCCTGCTGCGACCAAAAATTGCGACAATGGAAATAGTGCGAGTTGGAGACGACTTGACACTGGAGCCGATGACAGTGCAAGAATTGCTCGACGTGCGCGATCGCTTCGTCAACCACTTTCACCCCCAAGAAGGCGACATCCTCGAACTAGATTTCGGCCCTTTTTACGACTATTCCCCCTCCATACGCGACCCCAAGAACATCGGCAAAGGAGTGCAATTCCTCAACCGCTATCTCTCCAGCAAACTGTTTCAAGACTCCAAACAGTGGCAGGAAACTCTATTTGATTTCTTGCGTATTCACCGCTACAACGGCGTACAATTACTAATTAACGATCGCATAAAATCTCAAGAACAACTTTCAGAACAAGTCAAAAAAGCCCTCACCTTTGTCAGCGAACTTTCTGAAGATGAACCCTACGAGAGATTTAAATTCGTCCTGCAAATGATGGGTTTGGATGCAGGTTGGGGAAATACCGCAGCCCGCGTGCAGGAAACTCTAGGAATTCTCGACGAATTAATTGATTCCCCCGATCCCCAAACCCTAGAAGCATTTATTTCTCGGATTCCGATGATTTTCAAAATCGTCCTAGTTTCTCCTCACGGCTGGTTCGGTCAAGAAGGAGTGTTGGGGCGTCCGGATACGGGCGGTCAAGTAGTTTACGTGCTCGATCAAGCGAAGAATTTAGAGAGACAACTGCAAGAAGACATTCATCTTGCCGGTCTCGATAGTTTAGGTGTAAAACCAAAAGTAATTATTCTCACCAGGTTAATTCCAAACAGTGATGGCACGCGCTGCAACGAACGTTTGGAAAAAGTTTACGGCACCGAAAATGCTTGGATTCTGAGGGTTCCCTTCCGCGACTTCAATCCCAAATTGACTCAAAATTGGATTTCTCGGTTCGAGATTTGGCCTTATTTGGAAACTTACGCGATCGATGCGGAAAAAGAACTGCTGGCTGAGTTTCAGGGCAAGCCAGATTTAATAATTGGTAACTATTCTGACGGAAATTTGGTGGCATTTTTGCTGTCTCGCAAACTCAAAGTTACTCAGTGCAATATTGCCCACGCCCTGGAAAAATCTAAATATTTGTTCAGCAATCTCTACTGGCAAGAATCTGAGGATAAATACCATTTTGCGCTGCAATTTACTGCGGATATCATTGCCATGAATGCGGCTAATTGTATTGTCAGCAGCACCTATCAAGAGATTGTCGGCAAACCGGATAGTGTCGGGCAGTACGAATCTTACAATTGTTTTACCATGCCGGATTTGTACCACGTCGTCAACGGGATTGAGCTGTTCAGCCCAAAATTCAATGTCGTGCCGCCGGGAGTGAACGAAAGCGTGTATTTCCCCTACACGCGCAACGAAGATAGGGTGCAGGGCGATCGCGATCGACTCAACGAACTGCTGTTTACCCTCGAAGACCCGGAACAGGTGTTCGGAACACTCGACGACCCGCAAAAGCGCCCTCTGTTTTCGATGGCCCGGCTCGATCGCATTAAAAACCTGACAGGCTTAGCAGAATTGTTTGGCAAAAGCGAGGAATTGCAAGCAAAATGCAACTTAATTTTAGTAGCCGGCAAGCTGAGAGTCGAAGAAACCGAAGACTACGAAGAAGCCGAAGAAATTAAAAAACTTTACGCAATTATCGAGCAATACAAGCTGCACGGTAAAATTCGCTGGCTGGGAGTGCGGCTGTCCAAAAGCCTGTCCGGTGAAATCTACCGGGTAATCGCCGACGGCCAAGGTATATTTGTACAGCCAGCCTTATTTGAAGCTTTCGGCTTGACAATTCTCGAAGCCATGATTACCGGGATTCCGACTTTCGGGACGCAGTTTGGCGGGCCGATAGAAATCATTCAAGATGGAGTAAATGGGTTCTATATCAACCCGACCAACCACGAGGAAACTGCCCAAGAAATTCTGGATTTTTTATCGAAATGCGAACAGAATCCCAACTATTGGTACGAAATTTCAACGCGAGGAATTGACAGAGTTTACAGCACGTATACTTGGAAAATTCACACTACCAAGCTGCTGACTCTGGCCCGGACTTACGGTTTCTGGAACTACTCGTCCAAGGAAAACCGCGAAGATATGCTCCGCTACATAGAAGCGCTGTTTTATCTGATTTACAAGCCGAGAGCGAAGGCTTTACTGGAGGAGCACGCACAGCGATAAGTGGGAAGTTTTGGTTTGTAGGGGCCGGTTGAGACAAAAAAGTGTTAGAGCGATCGACTGGGTACGTTTAGGTACGTTGTTGCGCTTCAGCGCTCTTTCGGCGTATATCGGAGCGCTCAAGCGCAACAACGTACCTTGATTTCAGGTGGATCCTAAGAAATCGACTAGGTAAGTTGTTGCGCTTCAGCGCTCTTTCTGATAGATGGGAGCGCTGAAGCGCAACAACGTACCTTGATTTCGGGTGGATGCTAAGAAACCGTTAGGACGTTCTTAATGGCCCAAACATCAGCCATTAATTCCTTCTTCCTTTCTCCTTCTATCCGTTACATTCTTTACTGGCATCTGCTGCCGAGCTTCCTTTGTGTCGTTCGCCGGCGACGGGGTTAATCAAAAAATCACCTTCAAACCATCCGTTAAATCGGTTACAGAATCGGCGGTCGAACTTCCTTCGGCATTCTACTATATTTCTCAGAAAGCTATCCGGGTAATACAATGAGATTGAGAAACATAGAAAACAGGGAAACCTTGTCAAACCTCACCAATAGGATGAAACTTATGCGTGTAACTACTGTTACGATTTTCAGCGTGCTCGCTCTGCTAGCTCCAGGGCTGACTAAAAAGGCAAATGCAGCCTTCGAGTCTAAACCCTTTGTGCAGGAACAGTACCGCAGAGACTTTACAGCTCCCGCCGATCCGGGTGCGTCAGTACAGCCCGAAGCAACTACCCAAGGAGATATGTTTAACAAGCCTTTTTATGCAGGAGAGCAAAAGCCTGTGAGAAAGGAAAAAACTATCTCCGCAGGAGCAGACGGCCCAGAAGTTGCCGCCATACAGCAGCGGTTGCTGGTTCACGGTTTCGCGATCGGGACGATCGACGGTTCCTATGGTTCTCGCACCACATCCGCTGTCAGTGCCTTTCAGCAGTCTAAGCGGTTGAACTCCGACGGCATCGTGGACAAAGAAACTTGGACAGCTTTAGCCGCAGATCCGGCGCCAGCTTCTGAAAATTTGCAGGGGAATGCTCCCACTCAGAACAGCGATCCTGTTCCCGGCAATCCTGCAACTGCTCTGACTAAAGGTGCTGCCGGTTCCAAGGTGAAGACGCTACAGGTGCGTCTGGAAATGCAGGGTTACGATCCGGGCCCCATCGACGGCATTTTTGGCGCTCGCACTGCTACGGCTGTGAAGAAATTTCAGGAGTATAAGGGTTTGACTGCTGACGGCGTGGTTGACGAAATCACCTGGAAGGCGATCGGGCAAAACTAAGTAATGAGTTAAAAATACGGAAAATTGCTGTGCCTATAACTCAATAAACCCGGCGTGCAAAAATGACCGGGTTTTTGGATGTTGACTTATCGCTATGTTGTGTGTTATAATAATCAAATGTCAAAATGCGGATATGGCGAAATTGGCAGACGCGCCAGATTTAGGTTCTGGTTCCGAAAGGAGTGAAGGTTCAAGTCCTTTTATCCGCATCGCTTTGTAAGGAATGAGAATTAAATAACTTACAATTTTTATTCTTCTTGTGGGATGGGCGTCCCGCCCGTCCATAAAGGACGGGCGGGACGCCCATCCCACAAATATGTGTAAATTATTTAATTCGCGATCCTAAGACTTATGGCTATGCCATTGAGGAGTCTCGATCGATCCTCGATTAACCGGTTTTTGCTCACAAGGAAAGGCGATCGTCTCTTTCTTCAATCAGAACACCTATCCTCGCCGCCTTTAGTCTTCCATTGGTCTGATTCAACCTCCCCCGCCGGATTCGCTTGATTTTCCATTACATTAAATCTGCATTACTTTCTGTGGTCGATTGTATGCGATTACGTGCGGGTTACACTCCGTTACAATCCCAGAAACCTTGCAAACAAGGAGTTTCGAGATTGTACAAACACATAAAAATAAAGGCGGCACCCAGATTTGAACTGGGGGTGGAGGTTTTGCAGACCTCTGCCTTACCACTTGGCTATGCCGCCGTTACGTCTGAAAATTGACGTTATACGATAATACACTAAATCCTGATTATTTCAAC
Source organism: Microcoleus sp. PH2017_34_RAT_O_A (assembly GCF_020737885.1). Lineage (NCBI taxonomy): Bacteria > Bacillati > Cyanobacteriota > Cyanophyceae > Oscillatoriales > Microcoleaceae > Microcoleus > Microcoleus sp. PH2017_34_RAT_O_A. The sequence goes on from NZ_JAEQDD010000033.1 coordinate 37,042, forward strand.
ATATCTCTCAAAAATTTCCATCGCCCAATGTTCGTTAGCGAAGCCCGCCCCTACGGGGGCTACGCCAACGAAGAGGATCGCCCCCACAACGGCATCCCAGGCTAATCTAGAAATAGCTCGATCGCCTCCGCTTTACCCGCAACAGCAGCCATGACACCAGATTCTCCCCTACTCGTCGCCCAAATCACCGACACTCACTTGTTCGCAGAGTGCGATCGACAATGGAAAGGAATCTCGACAACCCGCACCCTGCTAGCAGTTCTCGATCGCCTGCAACAGATACAGCCGCCCCCCGACTTACTGTTGCTGACAGGCGACTTATCCCAAGACGAAACACCCAAATCTTACCAGCGCCTCATCTCCCTCATCGCCCCCCTGGGAATTCCCGCCTACTGGATACCGGGAAACCACGACAACATCCCAGTCATGGCAGAAATCTTAAATCAGCCGCCGATTTCCCCTGAAAAATCCTGGATGCTAGGAAACTGGCAGTTTGTGCTGCTTTCGAGTGTGGAAGCGGGATGCGACGGCGGGCGGCTTTCCCCAGACAGCTTGCAGTGGCTGGACTCTCAACTGCAACAAACGGGCGATCGATTTGTTACGATCGCTTTGCACCATCATCCGCTGGCGATCGACTGTGAAATCATGGATGGAATGATGCTGCACAATGCCGATGAATTTTTCGCAATTGTCGATCGATACCCTCAAATCAAAATCGTCCTTTGCGGGCACATTCACCAAGAATTTCATCAACAGCGAGACGGAGTTTCCTACTTGGGCACGCCGAGTACCTGCATCCAACTGCTACCCAAAAGCCATCCGATTGTCCTCGATACTATCGGGCCCGGATTTAGATTGCTCGAATTGGCGATCGATGGTACTTGGGAAACTAAGATTGAGCGAGTAGCCACAGAACCTGCAACAACTTGATAATTTACAGTTAAGAGGTGGTGGGTAGTTGTGCGATCGGCAAATCCAAGAATCCTCTACTAGGTTCGTAGTGAGGACTTCAGTCCGCATCAAATTGGTTAGTAGTGAGGACTTCAGTCCGCAGTAAAAATCATATAACTCAAGTCCAAACGAGCCAACCAATTTGATTGTGTTGCTTCAAACGCAAACAGCAAACAACAATATTCAGCAAGTTTCTGAACCCAAATTTACAAATCATAGAACATATTTTTTACTGAATTATATATCAAAACAGTATTAGCAAAAACACACTCAATTGTCAATCTATCAACAGATAGATATCTTTATTAAGGTCAACATTTTATGATAAGTATTGACCGTAAATTGCAGACATATTTAGAGCGCACCGACAACGAACAAAAATATATCTGACAACCTTACAAAACAGGAGAAACTTAATATGTCTCAAGTCAATGGCGTCATGATGCAGTATTTCCACTGGTACAACCCCGCTGATGGCAGCCTGTGGAATCAGCTAGCAGAATCTGCAAAAGATTTAGCAAAAATAGGCGTGACATCCCTGTGGTTGCCGCCCGCCTATAAAGGAACCGGCGGCGGGATGGATGTAGGTTACGGTGTTTACGACATATTCGACTTAGGTGAATTCGACCAAAAAGGATCGGTACGCACCAAATACGGCACAAAAGATGAATATTTGCGCGCGATCAAAGCTGCACAAGATGTAGGAATTCGGATTTATGCCGATGTTGTCTTCAACCACAAATTAGGTGCAGATGCAGAAGAAGAAGCCGAAGCCACACCCTTCAATCCAGACAACCGCAATGACACCGTAGGCGAATATCAAAAAATCAAAGCTTGGACGCATTTCACTTTCCCAGGCCGCGACAAAAAATATTCCAGCATGGAGTGGCATTGGTGGCATTTTGACGCCATTGATTACAACGTTTACAACACAGACACCCATGCCGTTTACCTGCTCAAAGACAAAGAATTCGATCGAGGGGTAGACTTAGAAAAGGGCAACTTTGACTACCTCATGGGTTGCGATTTAGATATGGACAACCCAGAAGTCACCGGCGAATTAAAATATTGGGGCGAGTGGTATGTCGATACAACAAACGTTGATGGATTTCGCTTCGATGCCGTCAAACACGTAGCAGCAGAATTTTTCCAAGAATGGTTGGAACACGTCCGCAACTATGCCAAACGCGACCTATTTGCCGTCGGTGAATATTGGTCTTACGAAGTGGAAGCTTTGCACTACTTCATCCAAGCAACGGATGGTAAAGTATCGTTATTTGACGCGCCCCTCCACTACAACTTCCACGCTGCTAGCAAAGCCGGCAATAGCTACGACTTGCGTACCATTTTTGACAACACCCTGGTAAAAGACCAACCAACCCTCGCGGTTACTTTGGTTGACAACCACGATTCGCAGCCTTTACAATCTCTTGAATCAGTTGTCGAGGCTTGGTTTAAACCCTTAGCTTACGCTTTAATCCTGCTGCGTAGCGAAGGATATCCGTGCATTTTTTACCCAGATTATTACGGCGCAAACTATAAGGACACAGCAAATGATGGCAACGAATACGAGATTTGGTTAGACAAACATCAAGGGATTCTCGATCAATTCTTGTTCGCACGCCAAACTTATTCCTACGGGAATCAGTACGATTACTTCGACCACGCCAACACGATTGGCTGGACGCGACTCGGAGATGAAGAACATCCGGGCGGTATGGCTGTGGTACTGAGTAATGGAGGCGATGGCACTAAGTTTATGGAAGTCGGACATCCAAATCAAACTTATATTGACATCACCGAACACATCAAAGAACCGATCGCAACTAATGACGATGGTTGGGCTGATTTTAGGTGCAACGCCGGTTCAGTTTCTGTCTGGGTTCCTCAGCCCTAAGCATGACCTAAATCTTGACGGCATCCTCTATCTGAAGTAGGGTGCGCGCTGCGCACCTTACGGCTACGATCGTCCTATCCAACCATTTTTTACTTGGCTATTTCTGATTTTTGCTGATTAAAGCCTGTTCGTAGTGAGGACTTCAGTCCTCTCTTTCTAATCTTACTTTTAGGCGATCGCGCCACTAAATTATTTAAATAAAAAATTATGAAACTTGCAGAAAAAGTTGCCGTGATTACGGGCGGCGGGTCGGGCATTGGACGTGCAGCAGGAATATTAATCGCCCAAGAAGGCGCAAAAGTTGCAATTATCGATCGCATTTTAGAAACAGCACAAGAAACCGTCCGCGAGTTGGTCAATCAAGGAGGTTGCGGGCTGGCGATTGCCGCAGATGTGGCTGATTCTAAGCATATGCAACAGGCATTTGAAACAATTTTTGACGAATATCAAAGAATTGATATTGTGTTCGCAAATGCGGGGATTAATGGTGTCTGGTCGCCGATAGAAGAGATAGAACCGGATGAATGGGATCGGACAATTAACATCAACCTCACAGGAACTTTTTTGACGGTTAAGTATGCTGTTCCTTATCTCAAAAAACAAGGAGGTTCCATCGTCATTACATCATCGATTAATGGCACCAGAAGCTTCAGGAAAGTTGGCGCTACAGCTTACGCTTGCAGCAAAGCAGCGCAGGTAGCTTTTGCAAAAATGCTGGCACTAGAACTTGCTCCCAGCCACATCAGAGTCAATGTGATATGTCCGGGTGGAGTGCTGACTGCGATCGATCAAAGTACCGTTAAGCGCCATCTCGATCGCATCCTAGTCCCGGCTGATTGTATTAAAGATGTGATTCCGTTGACTGATAATACCGCAGGTTCCAGCGAAGAAATCGCTCAATTAGTTTTATTTTTGGTGTCCGATGCCTCCAGCTTTATCACAGGTACTGAAGTCTGGATTGATGGCGGCGGTTCTTTGATTTAAAATCTGATATTATGCAAGTTTATAGGACTTACACATGGGTATCGAGAAACCGGGTTTCTTCCCTAATTCCTCGCTACTAAACCCTAATTTTTCTAAGAAACCCGGTTTCTAACCCGCCGCGCGCAATTCATATTTGATAAATATTCCCCCCAATTCTCCATTGTTTGACAGCAGTTTGCAATCTCTGCGGTAGCCAGTTATCGTACTGAGGATAAACAGGCAAACGCTGCACGAGTTGCCATTCGGCTGCTGCTAAAATTTCTGTTAAAGTTTGGTGTTGCAGGTGAGGATAATCTGGATTAACTTCATCCAGCGGCCCAATTCCGCCTAAATCTCTCGCACCTGCTTCTAAACAAGCTAGCAATATTTGGGGCTGTGCAACTAAATTCGGCGGAATTTGTAGGGCGATTTCAGATGGTAAAATGCTGCGGGCGATCGCAATTACTTGTGGCATTTTTGTAGCATCAAAAACTTCGCCGTCCCAACTTTGCTTGTTTCCCGGACTGTGAGGCTGCAAAATAACTTCTTGAATGTGATTGTAGCGCGAATGAATCCGGGCGATCGCCTCCAACGTCTCAATCCAATCCGCCTCAGCTTCCCCAATTCCCAACAGCAAACCAGTGGTAAACGGAATCTGCAATTCCCCAGCCCATTCTAACTGTTGCAGCCGCAGCGCCGGCACTTTACTCGGTGCGTGTCGGTGAACCGTTTTTAACAAATTGGGGGACAACTGTTCTACCATGAGCCCCATCGAGACATTCACCTGTTTTAACTGTGCCATCTCCTCAAAGCTGAGCGGCCCCACATTAGTATGCGGTAAAAATCCGAGACTAAGTGCCAGTTCGCACAAATCGTAAATCCGCTGAAACCAGGCTTTGCGCCGTTGACTCTGGGGATGTACCTCGCCGCTGAGGATCAGAATTTCAATTACACCTTGAGGAAGCAGCAATTTGAGCTGTTTTTCGGCTTCTGTGAGTGTCAGCCAAGGACTTTGCAGCGGTTCGGCCCGAAAATTGCAATAGGTGCAGCGATTGTAACACTCGTAGGTGGGAACCAACGTATAGGCAGGGCTGTAGGTGACGGTGCGGGACATTCCTTGGGATTTTTATCGATCGGACTTACGCAATAACATATATATCTCACTGGGAGTTTTGCGGTTGGCGATCGCGCTCCTTCATTTATCTTAACACTCACGCCAGTCCCGAATCTCGTTATCAGCTAAATTATGAGCATTTTTTTCTTGGTGCGATCGCCTGTAAATTCCCCAGTCTGCTTTTGAATTCCCCATACAGCAAGCTTTGGGATAAATATAAGTATGGCTTATACCAGTCATAAGAAAAACTGTGCTTAAAACCCCTTTACAAACCGAAATAAAAGCTTTATATTTATTTACATGGCGGAACACAAAGCCGTCACGAACATTGAAAACCAAATAAAGCAATCATAAAACCATGACAGCTACCTTACAGCAGCGCGAAAGCGCCAACCTGTGGTCGCAGTTTTGCAACTGGGTCACCAGCACCGACAACCGCATT
>NZ_JAEQDD010000034.1:0-41537 GCF_020737885.1 Microcoleus sp. PH2017_34_RAT_O_A
CCCAGATAAATCGTCTGCCCAATCTTCACAAATGGTTTGTGGAAATTTTCGCTAAACCCACATAGCTATTGGATCATTCTTTTTGTGGAGGCCTCTAACAGGATAAATGTGTAAAGCCCGCCATTGCCGATCGACCTTTCCCCAGCTACCATCCGCGCCACAACTCCTGCAACAATCCCGATCGCAGCCCAAGCCCCATAAACAGCCTGAGAGCCCGCGATAGCCAAGGCTTGGGCGAAATCCCCCGAACCCTGCCCAGTCAAAGCCCCCGCCCACGCACCAATCAAGAGCCCGATCGCACCTCCAAGCCCGACGGGCCCACCAGAATGTACGCCTAGTTCCGCCGCCAGCCCGCACATCAAGCCCACAATCCCCCAACAAACCGCCTCCACTAACACCTTCAGCCAATTACCGGAACCCGTTCCAGCCATCAATCCCACCACTGTCAGCACTCCCGCTGCTGCCAAAACTACAGCCACGGCCCGGGACTGGGCCTCTGAACTGGCGATCGCCCCCAAACCAGCCCCAACTAGCGCCCAAGCAGCCCCTGTTGCGATTCCTCCCGCCTGAAAACCGGCGATCGACCCCCCCACCGTCCCAGCCAAAACTAACGCCGCCAGCCACACTCTAGGCGTTGCCGAACCCTCCGCCAGCAAAATCGCGGCCCACAACCAATCCGCACCCCAGATTAAAGTCAACATCCACATTGGGGCGTCAAATTTCGTCAAAATGTAGCCTGTCACAGCGTAACTCCCAACTGCGATCGCCAACTGCCCCCAAGGGAAGATGGAATATTTTTGAGATAGCCGCGGTTGTGAGTATGGAGTCGGAAATTCTTTTTTCCGGTTCGGGGTAAGGTAGGCATATTTTTGAGATGGCCGCGCTTCCCTCGCCACGGTGGGCCCCGATGGCTTTTTCCCCCCCCACGTTTGGCGATTTTGAGTTGTAAATCGTTTCTTGTTTTTCGGGTTGTTTGGAGTGGAAATTTTGTGGGATGCGGCTTTTTTTTGCCGGCTTTGAGTGCGCTGGGAACCGGGCTTGCGGGCTGATTTTGCCGATCGCCTTCTCAGCGGCTTTTCGGGCGGCTTTTCTGGTGGTGATGGTTGCGGTGGCTGCTGAGATGGTTTGTCGATCGCCGGAGGTGGAGGCTGACTGAGAAATAACACCAACTCGTCGTAAGCTTGATTGATTTCTGTTAATCTTTGTTGGGCTTTTTGTTGCAGGCGATCGTTGTGTGCAAACCGATCGGGATGCCACACAAAGGCTAAATCCCTGTAAGCGCGCTTAATTTCTTCTGGGGAAGTTCCAGGCTCTATTTCGAGGATTTCGTAGCATCGATTAATGTCACCCATAAGCTTCGATCGGCTGGTGTTGTTCAACAGTTGACAGTTGACAGTTGACAGTTTGAGAGCTACCTCAACCGCTTAACTCCGAGGATTGGAGTAATGAATAGTCTGATTTTAATTTCTCCCTCAAAGCGAGAGACTTTCAATTAATTCTTTCTGGTAAATTTGCGATCGTACTTAACTACCAGCCGGGAAGTCTAAGGGTATATTCAGAGGGGGATGAATCTCAATTGCTGCGCGAAGTACCCCCGAATGAATTACCGCGCTTGATGAAAGGCTCGTCGGATGGAGGAACGGAAGCCGACAATTATTCTTGTACACCCCTTGATGAAGAGGAAATACTCTGATACTATATTAGTCAAGTGGGGGTGGAACTACCTCACTATAAAAAGCCTTTGAAAAAAAGGAAAAAGAAGCCTGCGGTCTAACTGTACCCAGTTGACCGCCAGATTCGTTCACTATCTTCTACCATTCTCAGCCAAGCTGCACATTAAGCCGATCGAGCGATTTGAGATTTGAGATTTTGGATTTGAGATTTTAGATTTGGAAAGTAGTTATGATATAAGGGTTTCGAGCTTTTTTAACGTTGCGTTCGGTTTTAAAAAAGGTATGACAACTGGGTAGAATGGAAAAATAGTTTCGGGCGATCGCCATCTGTGTCAGTGTCGGAAAATCAACCTCCCACCTTCATCCTAGTTGACGGCCACTCCCTGGCCTTTCGTTCCTACTTCGCCTTTGCCAAAAGTCGAGACGGAGGCTTGCGAACTACCACAGGCATTCCCACCAGCGTCTGTTTTGGCTTTCTCAAGTCGCTGCTGGAAGTTATGGCCGCCCACGATCCCCAGTACATGGCGATCGCCTTTGACCTCGCCACGCCCACTTTTCGCCACGAAGCAGACGAAACCTACAAAGCCGGTCGTGCCGAAACCCCCGAAGATTTTATCCCCGATCTCAAAAACCTGCAAGAACTCCTGGGCTATCTCAATTTACCAGCAGTCACTGCTCCGGGCTACGAAGCCGACGATGTTTTGGGAACTTTGGCGAACAAAGCCAGCGCCGCGGGTTATGCGGTTAAAATCCTGACGGGCGATCGAGATTTGTTTCAATTAGTAGAAACCGAGAAACACATCAGCGTATTGTACTTGAGCACGGATGAACTCAGGCGATCGGGCAAAGGCAAATCCCAAGAATACGGCCCGGAAGCAGTCAAAGAAAAACTCGGAATTATACCAGCACAAGTAATAGATTACAAAGCCCTCTGCGGCGACAAATCCGACAACATTCCCGGAGTCAAAGGCATCGGCGACAAAACCGCCCTGCAATTGTTGGAAGCTTACAATTCCCTCGACGGCATCTATGCTGCGATCGACGAGATTAAAGGCGCAACTAAGAAAAAGTTGGAAGAAGGGAAAGAAGCTGCCTATCATTCTCAGCGCATGGCGACAATTATTCAAGAAGTTCCCTTAGAAATCAACTTAGAAGATTGTCAGCTTAAAGGTTTTGACGAAGCAGCATTGATTCCGATGCTGGAAAAGTTAGAATTTAAAACATTTTTAACCAAAGTCAAACAAATTCAAAAGCGTTTTGGCGGCACAGAAGAGCCATTGGCGGACAGTGGAACAGGCATCTTGCCTGTTTCTTTGGGCGGGCAAGATGCCCAACCCACAATCAATTCCTCAGACAGTGGAACAGGCATCTTGCCTGTTGCTTCGGGCGGGCAAGATGCCCACCCCACAATCAATTCCTCAGACAGTGGAACAGGCATCTTGCCTGTTGCTTCGGGCGGGCAAGATGCCCACCCCACAATCAATTCATCTGAAGATGAAGCATTAGCTTTCTACAGTCTTAAAGAAACCCTAGCCGCTCAACAAGCAAACCAACTACCAATTAAACCGCGAATCATTCAAACAACCGAACAGTTAAACGAATTAGTCCAACTCCTACAAACCCACACCGATAAAGCCTCGCCCGTGGCGTGGGATACCGAAACCACCGCCTTAGAACCGCGAGATGCCGAATTAGTCGGAATTGGCTGCTGTTGGGGAACCGGAGAACAAGATTTAGCTTACATTCCCACGGGACACAAAACCGGCACAAACTTGGACAAAGCCACGGTTTTAAATGCTTTGCGTCCGATTTTGGAAAGCGAGAATTATCCCAAGGCGCTGCAAAATGCTAAATTCGATCGCCTAATATTGCGCTGTCAAGGAATCAAACTCGCCGCCGTCGTCTTCGACACCATGCTAGCCAGTTACGTACTCAACCCAGAAACCAGCCACAGTCTCAGCGAATTGTCAAAGAAATACTTAGTCGATTCAGAAGAAAATCACAGTGTCAGCGAACCATTAAGGGAATACTTACGCCATAATCCCAAAAGTTACAATCAATTAGTACCTAAAGGCAAAACAATTGCTGACATCAGCATTCCGAAAGTAGCTGGCTACTGCGGCATGGATGTTCACACTACATTTCAATTAGTAGGTAAACTTAGAGCCGAATTGGATAAAGCGGATAAAAATGCGCCATCTGAAAATTCTCTGCATCGATTGCTGCTGGAAGTAGAACAGCCCCTCGAACCTGTTTTAGCTGAAATGGAATACTGCGGAATTCGCATTGATTCAGCTTATCTCAATACCTTATCCCAAGAGCTAGAAATAAAATTAGCCAAACTCGAAGAAAATACCTATGAGGCTGCGGGAAGAAAGTTTAATTTAGGTTCACCGAAACAACTCAGCGAAATCTTGTTAGAAAAAATCCCCGAACAGTTTCAGAAAAAGTCTCGCAAAACCAAAACGGGATACTCTACAGACGCCGCTGTTTTGGATAAATTGCAAGGAGACCACCCGATTGTAGACGATTTATTAGAACACCGAACATTATCCAAATTAAAATCAACTTACGTCGATGCTTTGCCGCAGTTGGTGCGTGCAGATACCGGGCGAGTGCATACAGATTTCAACCAAGCTGCAACGGGTACGGGCCGACTTTCTTCTTCCAATCCCAATTTACAAAATATTCCGATCCGCACCGAGTTTTCGCGGCAAATTCGCAAGGCTTTCTTACCTGAGTCTGGTTGGCTGATGGTGTCGGCTGACTATTCTCAAATTGAACTGCGAATTTTGGCTCATTTGAGTCAAGAACCTGTGTTAATCGAAGCTTACAACAATAACCGAGATGTGCATACTCTGACGGCTCAACTGCTGTTTGAAAAGGAGGATGTCACGCCGGATGAACGGCGGTTTGGGAAAACGATTAATTTTGGGGTAATTTATGGTATGGGGGCGATCAAGTTTGGTCGTTCGATGGGCAAATCTTCCGCAGACGGTAAAAAGTTTATTGAACGATTCAACCAGCGTTACAGTAAAGTCTTTGAATTCTTGGAAAAAGTAAAAAAAGAGGCGATCGCCCTAGGCTACGTTTCCACTATACTAGGCCGCCGCCGCTACCTCAACTTCGAGAGCGACACAATCCGCAGGTTAAAAGGCAGCAACCCGGAAGACATTCACTCCGATAGACTTAAATCTCTCAGCAGAGATGACGCCCAATCTTTGCGCGCCGCAGCAAACGCTCCCATTCAAGGCTCAAGTGCTGATATCATTAAACTTGCCATGATTGAGGTAGACAAAATTTTGCAAAACTATCAGGCGCGGCTGCTGCTGCAAGTTCACGATGAATTAATATTTGAAGTCCCTCCCGATGAATGGGAAGAATTGCAGCCAAAAATTAGAACGGCGATGGAAAGTGCTCTGCCGCTTAGCGTACCCCTGATAGTTGATATCCACGCGGGGCAAAATTGGATGGAAACTAAATAAAAAAAAGAAAACCATGACACAAAATAAAATCTCCCTTTCGCCTACAATCACCAGCTTGAGCGCAGTTGCTCTGCTTTTCCTACTCTCCGGCTGTCCGCAAAAGCTACCGCCCAACAATTATGCTGTCAAACGAGTCAGCGACGGCGATACTCTTGTCGCCAGCGATGCCGCCGGCAAAGATATTAAAGTGCGTTTTGCCTGCGTAGATGCACCAGAAATTGCTCACACTAACGCCGAAAAAAATAGCAAAAAAGCAGCATATAAAAATCAGTTTAAGTGGGGTAATCTAGCCGAGCAAAGAATGCAGCAACTCGTCAAAGAAGGGGGCGGTCGCGTCGTTTTGACAGTCACTGATACTGACCGCTATGGCCGTAAAGTTAGCGAAGTTCGCTTGCCAAATGGCACATTTGCTCAAGAAGTTTTGCTGCGCGAAGGATTAGCAATGGTTTACACTCCATACTTAAAAAACTGTCCGAGTGCAACTGTTGTGCAACAAGCGGAAGCCGAAGCCAAGAAAAATCGCCGCGGTATTTGGGGAGATTCTAAGTTTGTGCCAGCTTGGGATTTTCGGCACAGCGATAAATGAAGGAAGAAGGAAGAAGGAAGAAGGAAGAAGGAAGAAGGAAGTAAATGTAGGGTGCGTCGCCACGAACAACTCTCGTTGCTATTGAGAGATCTCATAGCGACGCACCCTACCACTTATAACTTCCACAAGTTTGTGGGATGGGCGTCCCGCCCGCCCTTTTTGGACGGGCGGGACGCCCATCCCACAATAATAATAATTAAAATTGTAAATTATTTAATTCGCTATCCTAAGGAAGTAAATATAGGGTGCGTCGCCACGAACAACTCTCGTTGCTATTGAGAGATCTCTGATAGCGACGCACCCTACCACTTATAACGGGGATAAATAACCCGGATTTGGTATTATAGGGTAAATGATGTACTCAATCAAACTTCAAAAGCTTAGCAATACAGGTTTCGGTGTACCCAAATTTTTTGAAAAAGGCGATCGCAAAAAATCAACCTATGTGTATATTGACATCAGCAAAATTATGTTGTTGATGTGGTATCTGCGAAGCTTTATCAGACATTTGAGAAACCAGGTTTCTAGACACCGATGCGGAGCATCCTAATTTAGTACAATACAACGAGGATGAGGTTCTGCTCGTAGTGTCCGCAATCTGTGGAATTTGGGCAATAGCTGATATCAAATCCGCCCTTCATCGTCCTGTATTCATCTCTCTTATCTCCCTCTGTGTTCTCTGTGTTCTCTGCGGTTAAATCATTCCGATGCAACCGGAAACGATATGACGGCAGATTCATCCAAGGTCAGACATGAGTTCGAGGGGAGCATCTCACTTTCGCAAAAAGCATTTTTTTTACAGTGCTGTCCTCGAAGAGCGTGCTTTACAAAGCTTTGCTGTGCTCCCGACAGCACTACAAATGCAAAACCCAGATGTACCCAGTTCGATCGCATTTTTAGGCGACTTTTTTTTGGGAAAAGTCAACAAATGTGATAGGCTCCAGATAAATCAATAGACTGCCACGAAAAGCGGTCTATTGCAATCACCCAGAAATTAGTTTGAGGGGACATCAATGAATATCAAACATCTGACTATCTCCGGGATTGCACTGCTGTTGGGTACTGCAATCGTAGGAAATGCTATTGCTCAAGAACTAACCAACGAGCAAAAAACTGTTACTTGTCGCTTGAAAACAGAAGTTGACCAGCGTTCAAGCAACGGTCAAAAATTGGTGTTTTGGCCATTGATAGGCACTGTTCGCAAACAAGTTTCATCTCCTTTTAGAGCAACGCTGCATCCAGATATTGAGTATGTTTTTGTAGCCACTTGCGACGGAAATTGCCAGGATTTAAACCTAACCCTCAAGGATGTCAACACTGGCCAAGAAATCGGTACGAGTCAAAAGACGGGCGAACTGGTATCAATCTCTTTTACTCCGCCATCCCAAGGGGAATATCAAATCACTGCCAAGCCTGGCGAATGTACGAAGGAAGAGGGTTGCAGTTTTGGTATGGGAATCTTCGTTCCTGCCTCTGCTACCGTACCTAATGCTTCAAAACTTCCTGCTGACTTAGCACAATTTCGACTTTGCCAGTAGAAGAATAGCGATAAGTTGGGGATCATCTCATTTTGGCAAAAAGCTTTTTTTGTTGTAGTGCGAGCTTAAGAGCTCGCTTGGTTTTAACAGCAAGCGAGCGGGGACAGCACTACAAACTCCAAACTGAGATGCTCCCATAAGTTGATAAGTTGTGAGTTGCGAGTAGAGTAGAGGCTTGAATCGCCAATCAAATTTATAACTCGCAACTTATCACTCGCTACTTATAGCGGTTCTCCTAAATATGAGTTATGCCAAATTCTGATACGATCGCCCTGAGAGCACACACGGAGAGCGTCTTTACCGGACAGAAGCCTCAGGCAGCCTATAGGAAAGGAACTATCGCTTACCTTTTTCCCCATTACCAATTACCTTTTTCTCAATTACCCTTTACCATAAGCGTGCCAGATCTATCTGAGAAAGGCTATATATAGCAACCGCCCGACGGTGAGGACGTTCCTAATGTCTTAAACCCTGGCTTTTATTGCTTCTTGCTTCTGCCTTCTTGCTTGTGCCATAATTTTTTAACCATAACTCCCCCAAACTGTAAAGCAGGTCGAGGTGTGGAACCCTGCAAAGACCCCATAACTGCCGAAAATTGGCCCTTTGCCAGAACTTTATTTACCCTCAGGCAGGCATCAATTAGAATAATAGATAATGCCCCTCAGGGTGACGAGTATATTGCCCATGTCTTCAACCTTAGCCTCGAACAATCAATCCCAGAACAATTCTCAAATAGGTTTTAAAAGTCTGTTGGGCCGCTTGGGTATCAGGCAAAAAATCGGGTGCGGATACGCCTTGGTCATTGGTATTGCCATTTTGGGCGCCGCCGGGGGACGGGGAGTAGAGTCATATCACAAACAGCAAGTGAGAGAAAAACTCGCGATCGACCGAGATAAAGCCGAAATCCTCACCAATCTGAATAATAGCGCCCAGGAAGTCAGAATTCACCAGCAATCACTGCTGAATCTGACGGGACAACCGCAAATTTTCGATCGCGAACGATCGGACTTTTTGACTCGCGTTGCTCAGATGAGCGGACAGCTAGAACAACTGCAAAGCCAATCGCCGTCGGCTTCTGCCGATGTTACAAAAGATTACCAAGAGATTCAAGAGTTCGCCAAAGCCCACAGCAAAACCGTAGAAGCTTACTTCCAACAAGTCCAGAAACTGCTGGGGAATGCCAAGTTATCTGGTTTGAATCCGCAGCAGCGGCAGGTATTCCAGCGGAATTTGAATAATTTTGCCACGGGGAACAACGCTTTTAAACTCGAACAGTTTTCGCAAGATTCAGCCAAACTGGCTGGCACTTTTCGAGACAAAGCAGACGAGGCATTTAGAACCTACGAGAAAGCTGAACAACTCGGAACTCTGATTCTGCTTGGTTCTCTGTTGGCATCAGCGATTATCGCCACCTTACTGGCAATATACACCAGCAGGGCGATCGCCCGACCACTACAAGCCGCCACCTTCATCGCTCAGCGAGTGTCAGAAGAATCGAACTTTGACCTGCAAGTACCCGTTACCACCTCCGACGAAGTAGGAATGCTGGCAATTTCGATCAACGAACTGATCCAAAGAGTCGCGGAATACACGGAAGACTTGCAAGAAGCAAAAATAGCAGCCGAAGCTGCCAACCGCTCGAAAAGTGCATTTCTCGCCAACATGAGCCACGAACTCCGCACCCCCCTAAACGCCATCATCAACTACAGCGAAATGCTGCAAGAAGATGCTCAAGATTCCGGCTCCGAAGACTTTCTCCCCGACTTAGAAAAAATTCAAACCGCAGGCAAACATTTGCTCGACATGATCAGCGATATCCTCGATATTTCTAAAATAGAAGCAGGTCATGTGACGCTTTATTTGGAACACTTCGATGTGGCGACGATGATTGAAGAAGTGATGACTACGGCTCAACCGCTAGTAGAGAAAAAAGGCAATGCTTTAAGGCTGCAAGCAAAAGGCGAACTCGGCATGATGTACGCCGACCAACCGAAAGTCCGGCAAATTCTCCTCAATTTGCTCAGCAATGCTGCCAAATTTACCGAAAAAGGCGTCATTACTATCGAGATAGAAAAAGTTAAAAATGAAAATCCAAAACCTAAGAAAAGGAATAAAAATAAAAATAATGCTGTTAATTCGGGTTCAAACTACAGTTCTCAATTTTTAATTTTTCGAGTCAGCGATACTGGGATTGGGATGACAGACGAACAATTAGAGCAGATATTTAAACCTTTTACTCAAGCTGATCCTTCGACTACTAAGAAGTACGGCGGGACGGGTTTGGGATTGACAATTAGCCAGCGTTTGTGTCAAATTTTGGGTGGCGAAATTAGCGTTGAAAGTGAGAACGGGAAAGGTTCAGTTTTTATTGTCAGTCTCCCGGAACGGGTGGTGATGCAGGCATGAAAACAGTTGACAGTTGGCAGTTGGCAGTTGGCAGTTGGCAGTTGGGGAGCATCTCACGCAAGGCGAATATATCCGTAGGGGCGAAGCATGACCGCAGAAAATATGGGATTATAACTAATAACTTATATGCGGTCATGCTTCTTCAGGCTTCAAAAACCAGATGCACCCGGCCGTAGGGTGCGTCGCCATCAACAATCCCTACAAAGATCAACAATCTCCGAGCGACGCACCTGACAAAATTAATCAGCAGTCATTAGTTGTTGTTATACACTGGAAAAATGGGCAAGTACAGAAACCGCCATATCGGGCGCGGACATCAATAGCTTGATGAATCGATCCCCGAACCCTATAGCATAAATGGAATAAGAATTAAATAACTTACAATTTTAATTATTGTGGGATGGGCGGGACGCCCGTTCTTTATAGACGGGCGTCCCGCCCATCCCACAAGCTTGTGTAAATTATTTAATTCGCGATCCTAAGTGTAATGAATCAGGCGCGAAGCTGATTTTGACACGGATACACGGATTAATTATTGAGTAATCCTAACATTTTCTTCACTTCGGCTAAAGGCATATAAGGCTGATTTGCATTTTCTTCTTTTGCCACCCTCAAATCAATCAAATCTTCTATATCAGCAATTAATTCTTGCAGTGCTTCAAATTTTTCATAAAGAATCACGGCAAATTCTTTTTTGCCGTTTTTGGTGATAAATTCAGGATGTAATGGAATCATCTATATTTCGTCTCGGCGTTGAAATGTAAATAGTTTTTATATATTTGAGGACTTGAGTCCTCTGATTTTAGGCGGACTAAAGTCCTCACTACAAACCTGCGGATTAAAGTCCTCACTACAAACCTGCGGACTAAAGTCCTCACTACAAATCTATGCTGAAACACAGGGCGGAAATACCTATCTCAATATACGGGAACACCGATCGCCCGATCGCCCTTAACTCTCTACAATGACAACTATACGGGCAATCGAGCCATTGCCTTGACAGCAGTCATGTTTTTGAATTCAGGGAATTAAAATTTATGCAACCAAATAATCCGAACCAATTTACAGAAAAAGCCTGGGAAGCCCTAGCCCGCACTCCAGAAGTGGTCAAAACAGCCCAGCAGCAGCAGCTAGAAAGCGAACACTTGATGAAGGCGTTGCTGGAACAAGAATCGGGACTCGCTAGCAGCTTGTTTAACAAGGCGAAAGTGTCTGTAGCAAAATTGCGCGATCGCACTGATGAGTTTATCAGCCGCCAGCCCAAAATCTCTGGAAGCGGCGGCAATGTTTATCTCGGCCGTTCCCTGGACAGCCTGCTAGACAGGGCTGAAGCTTATCGCAAAGAGTACGGTGATGAATTTATCTCGATCGAGCATTTGATCCTGGGTTACGTTAAGGACGATCGCTTTGGCAAAAATCTACTGCAAGAATTTAAACTAGATGAAGCCAAGCTTAAAGACATCATCGCCCAAGTCCGGGGGAACAACAAAGTGACAGACCAAAATCCAGAAGGCAAATATGAAGCGCTGGAAAAATACGGCCGAGATTTGACAGAAGCCGCGCGTCAAGGCAAACTCGATCCGGTAATCGGACGAGATGACGAAATCCGCCGCACGATTCAAATTTTGAGCCGCCGCACCAAGAACAACCCCGTACTGATTGGGGAACCGGGAGTTGGCAAAACTGCGATCGCCGAAGGACTCGCCCAACGAATTATTACCGGAGATGTGCCGCAATCTCTCAAAGACAGACAATTAATTAGCTTAGATATGGGCGCGTTAATTGCCGGTGCAAAATTCCGGGGAGAATTTGAAGAACGGTTGAAAGCCGTGCTCAAAGAAGTTATGGATAGCAACGGCAAAGTCATCCTATTTATAGATGAAATTCACACCGTTGTCGGCGCCGGCGCCAGCCAAGGATCGATGGATGCTGGCAATTTGCTCAAACCGATGTTGGCGAGGGGCGAATTGCGCTGTATCGGCGCTACAACTCTCGACGAATACCGCAAGTATCTCGAAAAAGATGCGGCCTTAGAACGCCGTTTTCAACAAGTTTATGTCGATCAGCCGACAGTTGAAGATACTATTTCGATTTTGCGGGGTTTGAAGGAACGGTACGAAGTTCATCACGGCGTTAAAATTTCCGACAATGCGTTAGTGGCGGCGGCTACTTTGTCAACTCGATATATTAGCGATCGCTTCCTTCCCGACAAAGCCATTGATTTAATGGACGAAGCGGCGGCTAAACTCAAAATGGAGATTACTTCCAAGCCGGAAGAACTAGACGAAATCGATCGCAAGGTTTTGCAGCTAGAAATGGAAAGACTGTCGCTGCAAAAAGAAAGCAATGCTGCATCGATCGACCGTTTAGAAAGACTGGAAAAAGACTTAGCAAATCTCAAGGAACAGCAAAGCGGTTTGAACGCACAATGGCAATCGGAAAAAAGTGTCATCGACAGCATTCAAAAGATTAAAGAACAGATTGATAAGGTTAATATTGAAATTCAACAAGCTGAGTTAAAATACGACCTTAACCGCGCTGCTGAGTTGAAATATAGCAAATTAACCGAGTTGCAAAAAAAACTGGAAGAAGCGGAAGCTAAACTGACAGCAAGTCAAATTACAGGTAAAACTCTGCTGCGGGAAGAAGTCACCGAATCTGATATTGCCGAGATTATTTCTAAGTGGACGGGAATTCCGATTAGCAAGTTAGTTGAATCGGAAATGCAGAAACTTTTGCACTTGGAAGATGAACTGCACAAGCGGGTAATTGGGCAGGATGAAGCGGTGACGGCGGTTGCAGATGCAATTCAACGATCGCGCGCGGGATTGTCCGATCCCAACCGCCCGGTGGCGAGTTTCATCTTCCTCGGCCCCACGGGCGTTGGTAAAACCGAGTTGGCGAAAGCATTAGCATCATACCTGTTCGACACCGAAGAGGCGATCGTCCGCATTGATATGTCGGAATACATGGAGAAACACGCAGTTTCGCGCTTAATTGGTGCGCCTCCGGGATACGTCGGCTACGATGAAGGCGGACAATTAACTGAGGCTGTGCGCCGCCGTCCGTATTCGGTAATTCTATTCGATGAAATCGAGAAAGCGCACCCGGATGTCTTCAATATCATGCTGCAAATTCTGGATGACGGCCGCGTTACGGATGCTCAAGGTCACACGGTTGACTTTAAGAATTCTGTGATTATTATGACATCGAATGTCGGCTCTCAATACATTTTAGATGTGGCGGGAGATGAGGAACAAATGCGGAGTCGGGTGATGGAGGCGATGCGGGCTACTTTCCGCCCGGAATTCTTGAACCGGATTGATGAGATGATTATCTTCCACGGTTTGAGTAAGGCTGAATTGCGGCAGATTGTGCTGTTGCAAGTTAAGCGGTTGGAAAAACGTTTAGCCGATCGCAAAATGTCTCTGAAATTGTCGGAATCTGCGATCGACTTCTTAGCCGAAATTGGTTACGATCCGGTGTACGGTGCGCGCCCATTGAAGCGGGGAATCCAGCGCGAATTGGAAACGCAAATGGCGAAGGGTATTTTGCGGGGAGATTTTGTTGACGGCGATACCATTTTTGTCGATATCGAGAATGAAAGGTTGGCGTTTAAGCGGCTACCGGCGCAGTTGGTGACTGCTAAATAATTTGAGTAGGGTGCGCACTGCGCACCTTATTTTTTGGGCGATTTCCTACGGGATAGCTGGGCTTCATGCACTTTTTTTTCTAAATTACGGTAGGTACTTGCAAAACTTGTAAAATTTTTTGTTTCAAAGTAACTAACTCATCTGTCGCTGCATGAGCTTCATAAATAGCTTCAGATGCTGCTACAAAAGGATCTGCATTCAGGGCAAAATAAAGTGAATTAACAGCGCGTGCTGTGTGAAATGCAGCTAAATAATCTGATAATTCTATACTGCCTTCTGCCATTTTTTCTTGCAAGTCCCACTGAATCTCATCGAGTCGATCGACCAAGGATTGAAGTTTGTTTTGAAGTGAAACATCTCCACATTGACTTTTTTCTAGCGCTTCTAATCCTTCCTCCAGAATTGGGTGACTGAAGTTAGTGCGTTCAAGTGCGAATTGACAAGCGGTTTTGGCCGCATTTCGCAGTTCAGAAATAGTTGATTGTTTCAGCATTTCCGATTGCTCAGCATCAATAAATTCTAAGCGATTTTCTGTCATTATGTAATTAACTCCTTGGATTAGATTTTTTGGGACTTGCAACTAAGCCACCAGCCCCTTCTATCGTTTGGACACAGTTTTCACAAATAGGACGCCCCGCTGCTACTGCAATTACTTTACAATCATTTTTAACGGCCCAAGCAACTATGTCAGCTTCCGCATGGCCAAAACCGGGAATAACGGTTTCTCCGAGTAAGAGTGCAGACTTTACTCCAGGGCGCAAGTAACCATTGGGTTCGCTGGTTCCTATCACTACTCTGCGGTTTTCTTGGGCGATTTCAACAACCCCAGCACCCATTGTTACTCTAGATTGCGCGGGTGGTGATAGAGCTTGCTGTAAGGATCTCGCTCGCGATCTGGCAATGCCTTCAGGATTGCTGAAAAGTTCTGCTTCTTTGTAGTCTTCTGGCAGTGTTGTCTCCTCGGTTGTTAAAGATATAGGCTGTGGTCATCGCTTGTCTTCAATTTTACACTTCAACACCCTTTGGGTCTCGCGCAAATTCAACTTGGGCGATCGCTTCTAGATTCATCCTTTTTCAACTCTTGACGCTCTCGAACAGATTTAGTCAGCAGGTACGTTGCCAAACTGCTAACGGATCTGCTGTCCTCTTCTGCCCATTCTTCCAGAGCTTTTTGAATTTCCTCTGGTAGGTATGCGGTAACTCTTCCCCGTGAAGCCATTCGTTGCACTCCTAAACATCTCAAAACAGTCCACCTTACGCTTAAGTGCGATCGCTTCTAGATTCTTCCTTTTTCTGCTCTTGGCGATCTCTGACAGCTTTAGCTGCCACATGGGAAAGCAGGTTTGCGAGGGTTCTATCTTCTTCTTCGGCCCATTCGGACAAGGCTTGATGAACGTCTTCTGGCAATGTAACTGTAACTCGCATACGTGAAGGTATTGAAGGCATTGGCTTGGCTGACATAGATTTACTGCAACTGTCTTCAATTTTACACTCTCACGTCATTATATATAGATTTGTGTCATTTGATGTTAAAGACATCGAATTATGCTATAAGTGTATATAGGGTTAAGACCCTAAAACGTCAGAAGCCAGCCCCTTACTGTGGAAGGTTCCGGGCTGGCTCTGGCTCCAAAAATATCAATGGAGACGAGTTCTATGTTGACATACAAAGACCGCTTGTGTTGTTGGGCGATCGCCCGTTTGTTACCCTCTGGGCAATGGATAATTGTCGCCCGCTTCCGCGATCGTTCAGATGCAGAGGGGCATTTCAAGTTTCTGCGTCAAACTATACCCCACGCACAGTTTGATGTTGTCTTCGATTTAAGCAGGCAGAGTAACCGTTTATCGGCGTTGGCAAACTCTGCTAATTCCCTCACCAGCAGGTTATAAACAGTAATTTGGCTGCTGTTTTGAGTTGATTCACATATTGACGATCGCACTTTTGTCGATAAGTGCGATCGCTTTTACGAAGTAAGTCCGAAATTTTCATGGTAAAATCATAGTACCGATAAGTCTCTTTACTCGGCAATACCAGATTATTATTTAAGAATATGCGATCGAAACTAGAAATTACCGAGCAACACAAAAAGGTTGATGCTGCTGAAGCCGAAATCCGCGACAAGCAGCAGCTAGTTAATTACGATACCAAAGAGTATCCAGTCGAAATACTCGTTCAAAAATATATGGAAGGAAAGGATGATGATACCAATGAGTTGTTCATCCCTGACTACCAACGTGAAATGGCTTGGGATGAAGCAAGGCAGTCAAAATTTATTGAATCTATAATTTTAGGTCTGCCAATACCTTATATTTTTGTTGCTGACATCCGTGAGGACGAAAACGATGAAGCCCGTTTAGAAATCATAGATGGCACACAACGCATTCGGACTCTAAGTAGATTTATCAACAACGAATTAACCTTGACAGACTTACAGAAAATACAGAGTTTAAATGGATTTAAGTTTGCTGATTTGCCCCTTGCCCGTCAGAGGCGCTTCAACCGCACTACACTGCGGATGATTCAATTAACTGAAAGTGCAAATGAGGAAGCGCGAAGAGATATATTTGAACGCATTAACACAGGTAGCGTCGATCTAAACGAAATGGAAAAGCGCAGAGGCATACTGCCAGGCCAGTTTCTCGAACTGATTGAGGAACTATCGAAACATGACAAGTTCCGCAAATTATGCGCTTTTTCTGAGTCTGCTATTCGCAGCCGGGAACCGCAAGAATTTGTGTTGCGTTTTTTTGCATTTTTAAATAACTATCAGCAGTTTAATAGTAAGATAAACATATTCCTTGATGAGTACCTGAAGCGAGTAAATGCCGATCCGAAATTCGATCGAGAAAAAATGCGGGCAGAATTCGAGTCAATGCTAAATTTTGTAGAAAAATATTTTCCTCAAGGATTTCGCCAAGGTAAAAATGGCGCGAGAACAACAACTCGGATTAAATTCGAGTCTCTAGCTGTCGGTGTTGCTCTTGCTTTGAGACAAAGCAGAAATCTTGAGCCAAAGTCAACAGAATTTCTCAATTCAAAAGAATTTAAGGATTACACAAAATCTGATGCCAGTAGTTCTAAAAACAAAGTAGTTTTACGTATTGAATATGTCCGCGATCGACTGCTAGGCTAAAGATGAATACTGTACTCTTAGATTTCAATGCACGCGCTCAAGAGGTAAATGATTACTTCATATTTTTACATGGCTTGAGCAAACAAACCACTAAGTTAGCTGTCGCCGATAGTGCTGGAGAATATCAAATACAAAGTCTTGATCCTGAGTTGGAAAAAACTCTAAAAGCCAATGGCTTGTTGTTATTGTATAACTTAGTTGAATCCACTATGCGAAATGCCATTGTAGCCATATTTGATGAGTTAAAAAATCAAGCAATCTCCTTCGATGAACTCAAACCAGAAATCAAAATGATTGTTCTTCAAAATCTTAAAAACCGTTCTCCTCAGAAAATTCATTTAGAAATCAACCAAATATCTACAGACATCATCATAGCTACATTTGACAGCGAAAAACTATTTTCAGGGAATGTGGATGCTAGGTTGATTAAAGAAATAGCCGAAAAATACGGTTTTTCATGTCAAACAGACTTTGCTCAGACAAAGCACGGGAAAAACCTTGTAGATATTAAAGACAAAAGGAACGACTTAGCCCACGGAGTTAAGTCTTTTAAGGAAGTGGGGCAAGGTAAGAGTATTGAGGATCTTTTAAAGATTAAGGATGAAGTCATAGAATACCTACGTCAAATACTGGACAATATTAAAACTTATCTTGACAATCAAGAGTATTTGGATATCACTACAGGTACTCCATAATTTTAGGCTAAGAAACCGGGTTTCTCTGATAATTTAGGTTGAGTGGCGAGATATCTCCGAAGAAACCCGGTTTCTGGGAATGATGCGAAGGCTACTTCCGCACCATCACGGACTTAATTACAGCATTCTGCTGATACTTATTTGTCTCATAAAACCCACCTTTTCCAGCGCCGTAAACTCCCGCAAATTGCTTCCCATCAGCCTTGGGAACAAACAAGAACTTTTTGCTCGGTTGGTTGGCAAAAACTACATTTTCTCTCGATTCATTATCCACATTATAAGATAAAGTAGTCTTGCCGTAAATTGCCTCGGCTTGTTTTAATGTCATTCCTGGCCCGACGCCTTGAGCTGTTTTATAATTAGAATTGTCAGTCATCAAAAGTTCGATCGCATCCGCATCTTTCAGCTTTGTACCCGCAGCGTAAATAATCCGATACTGTACTTTTCCCGATCGACTAATCGCCACTGCATCGAAGTCTACCATAAAAGGAGACTCTACCTTAAACTGGGCTGTGGAACCTAGAGCCTGCTTGAGTTGTCCCAAAGTCATGCCGATTTTTGCTTCGCCAATTGTGCGATCGCCAATTGCTACACTTGCAGAGGAAGGTTTTGCAGCAGCATTGGCTACTTCCCCCAGAGTATTTGCACCTGCGCGCGCCACAGCAGCGCCGGGAGTCGAGATTAAGGTGAGGTGACTGGCGATCGCCAGCAAAACAGCTATCATTGATCCAGATAAGATTTTTATATTCAACATGACTAATTCTCCTCGATTTCAATTTCGACTATCAACCCGCATTTTCTGGACTGTCCTAGGGATAACTTTATTAGTTTGGATTCTCAGAGGTGTTGGCCTCTTAACATTCCTTCCCGGTGGTGTTATTTGGATACTGATTTTTCTGTCTTTTGTTGCGGGTATACTCAGCACTGTACTGCGCCGATAATCCGACATCCGGTAAGTGACAAAATTTAATAATTTAGTTTTCTGTTCGTTTCGTCTTAATGCTGAAACTTATTTTTTGGGATTAACAATAAGATTATTGAAAAAAATCTACCAAATAAATATTATGTTTGTTTATAATACCATTGGGGTCGAGTGCGGAGCTGTTAAATTGTCGATAGGTAGCTAGAGATTTTTGGTGGCGACACATCCTACAACTACCAACTACCAACTACCAACTACCAACTACCAACTACTAACTACTAACTACTAACTACTAACTACTAACTACTAACTACTAACTACTAACTACTTTAGCAATTACCATTTGTTTGATTGTTTCATTGCCTTTCCCACAGTCACATTTAACTGAGCACCGATCAACATCGCCAAACAACACAGATAAAGCCAGAGCAGCAAAACGATAAAAGTTCCGATCGTGCCGTAAGTCCAATTGTAATTGCCTAAATTCAAAACATAAAATCGAAATAAACCTGAAAGCATCGCCCATAGCAGAGCTGCAAACACAGCCCCGGAAAAAATCGGTGTCTCTGGGTGACGGCGGCTCGGCCCGTAGCGGTAAACAAAGGCAAAGGCAAGGGATACAATGCCCAAGGTGCTAGGCCAACGCCACAGTCGCCAAATACCTAATAATTGTGCTTCTAAGGGACAATCTGGCAGAAACATTAGGCAACTCTTGACATCTTTTAAATTGCAATTTGCTACCGACTCTAACAGGCAACTCTGGCGGGCAATAGCTTGCACAATTAAGTCGCTGACAAAGACAACTCCTGATGCTAAGATTAGTAGCAAAATTGTACCAATGCTTAGAGAAATAGAAATAAGTTTTGCTTTAACAAAAGATCGAGTTTGAGTAGCCGGGATTTGATGAATTTGATCGAGGGCGGCCATCGCCGCGCTCATTACTCCAGAAAAGGCCCACAGCGATACTACAAAACTTAGTGAAAATAGCTGTTGGTTGCGTATTGAAAGAATTTCTGTGAGGGAACTCCTAATCAAATTTCGGATTTCATCGGGTATAACTTTGCCCAAAAGACCGGCCATTTGATACAGTGTTGATTGCAAAGGTTCAAACAGGGCGATCGCCGACAAGATAGCCAAGAGCCCAGGAAACAGCGCCAGCATAGAATTGTAGGCCATTTCGGCAGACAGCCCGGGTAACCGCTGCTCTCCCGCTTTCATGCAGACTTCTTTGAGCGTGCTCCAAGTCAAACAGCGACAAAACAGCCAAAAATCACCAAATTTCGTTTTGACAGCTCTCAACAGCCTCAAAAGTGTCTTAAACAAGGCTAAAATTAGGTAGCGCAACCAGTAATAAATGTTCATAGCTTACAAATTCCCAATGACTAATGACTAATGACCAATGACTAATCTAAAATCTAAAATCTAAAATCTAAAATAAACAATATGTCTCAAGATATCAGACAGTGGTTAGATGAAATTAAGCGACTGCAACAGCAGTTAACAGAGGTTTCGCGCGATCGCGATGACGCTGGTGAAAGTGCGGCTCAATGGCGCCAACTCTACAATACCGAAGCCGAGCAGCGCCGGAATGATGCTAAGTTAACTCAGCAAAGCATCGATGCTTTGGAAGCACAGATACAGGAATTTCAAAGTTTCTCCCCGATTGCGCCCGAAGGTGACGAGGCTGGAGTTGCTCGCCAGCATGAGGTTGAACAACTGCATACAGTTGGGGAACTTAAAACTAAGTTAACAGAAGTTCTCGAAGAGCGCGATCGGGCGATCGAACAAATCAAACAACTCACTCAAGCGCTCAAACAAGAAGAAGCCCGTCACGCCGAGACTAGCAGAAATTTAACCACCGCCCTAGCAGACGCCGTTGACTTGCTCACCAAAGCACAAACTGTTCCTACTACAAAAATGGAACCATCACCAGCCTATTCTCTAGAAATAGTCCCTACCCGCACCGCAAATCCGGGCGAAACTGCGATCGAAATCCGCCAAAATTCCGCTCAACTTCCGCCTTCTAAAAATCAGTTTCTTCAGCTACCACCTTTTGAAAGTTAGCAATATCAAATCCGGTAGCAATGACAAAGTGTCTCGCTGTGGCTAGTTAAAAATGATGCCCGATCTCACTTGTTACTTTTTCAGCCTAGGCTGTCCTAACCAAATTACTATAGCAGTGAATAACCCAGCGGCAAGTGCAGCACTCAAGCTAAAGGTAATCTTAATGGCAAAAGGCAACCAAACGCATGGAATATGTAGATTAGAAAGCGCGAAATCGAGCGGGGGATTTAAGAAGTTGTCATTTTGATTGGTCGGTATTTCGATTGAGGCGACGATGGAACCCACTGCTAGTCCAGCACCAATAATGCCAACAGTGTTTTGGAAATTGCGATCGCGCTCAGCTTGTTCTATCTCTGTAATTGCCCGACTTGAGTTGATTAAGTCTTGCAGTAATTGTGAGCCTGGACTGAGATTTGCATAGTCTTTTTGCACTTGTAATTGGTATTTTTCCTCTACATCTTTGCTAAATTTTTCCAGGAATTTTAGATCGTAGGGGTGTTGCAAGTTCGCGAGTTGAGATAACAGCGGTGTGGGATTAGGGGAGGTAGGGTTTGAGGTGGCTGTGGCAGATTGGAACCAGGATAGAATAGGGAGGATTTGAGCGATCGGGTTTTGTCCGTTTTGGGTTTGGATTTGATTTAGGCGATCGCTAATAGTACCGATCCGTCTAGTATAATTGATGGCATTAATTTCAATAGTGCGAATTTGAGCATCTAGATAATTTAACTTTATGGTATACTTAGGTAATATATTTTGGGCATCAACAACGGTTGTGCGGAGTTGTTTGAGATTTTGACTGAAAATATTTCCTACGAGTTGGTTAATGACTGTGAAATCTTTTTTTAGGTGTTGTTTCAGATAGCGACTTTGAGCGTAAGCCCAGAAAACTTTATGGCGATAGCAAAATAAGGGCAGCAGTTTAGTGTTAAAATCTTCCCAAACTGTTTTGGCAGCATCACTGCTAGGCATTAGGGCAATGATGAGATGGATATTCTCTTGTAGTTCTTGAATAGTGCGTGGTTTAGCATCCTGTGTTGACTCCTGTATCAGCAGTTGGTATCGCGAAAGCTCAAATATACTCCCTCCCAGAAAAGACCCTTTACCTTGGAAATCTCGTTCCCATTGCAAGCCGATATTTAAGGATTGACAGCATTTTTTAGCAACTTCTTCTGGACTAATGTTTTGGTTGTCCATCTCAGTTACAATCAGCCAGGTTTGCCCGATATTTGGATGTTGATTATTTAGCTTTTCATTGATTTTAGCTTGGAATTGGGCAAGACAACTGACTGGGTGAGGAGTCCTATCTTCCTTAAAAGAACAACCCACAAGTAACCCATAAGTATCGTTCAAGCGGACAGGGTAATAATAGCCTTCAAATGGTTTGTCGTTCTCAGTAAAACCCTCAAATCTATTTGTCAGCAGTTCCAGGCATTCCGATTCAAAAACAGAATCGTGGTCAAATAAGGACGAGCGAATATTTGTCGGTAATTTAGCCGCAAAATTTTTCTGATTTGCTGTTAAGGATTCGGAATCTTCGCCCAATCCTTCCCGCAGGTCGTAAAGAAACAGAAATAGGTGAGGATAGATGAGATTTATCATTTATTGAAAGTTGTTTTCAGGAAATCTTTGAGTTTGTTCAAAGGCAATTTTTTGCTTTTTTCCGCTGGGCTAAGACTTTTCAGAACTTCGATACTCGTGTTGAGAATTTCGTTATTTTGAGAGTTTTGAACTGGCTTAGGTTTACCAGCACGTTTTTCCAGTTTATTTTCAACTGTTAGTAGCTGTTCTAGTTCAGCTTCAGTGGGTAGTAGTCCAGATGGTATCTTACCATCTACGGCTTCTAGCAAAGCTATAGCAACTTGATATTGCTGATGTAAGGAATCATTCGCCACAACCACCTTCATCAATCCTTTTTCGATGAGATCCCAAGCTTGATTAGCATCTAACTGTTTACCCACCTTATTTAGGGCAGCTTGTTCAGTCTCACTCAGGGGTTCATCTAAGTTGCTCAGAGCTAGCAGCAACGCTAGTAAAGTGGTGTCAATGGATGGAGTCATAAAAATATTTTGTGGATATTACCAGTATATACAGCAACTCACAATCACTGTAATGTAGTCTTCAGCAAAAAAAACATTAAATCCGGCAGAAAGTAATTTGCTTGTGTATAGTCAGAAAAGACACTACTGCATGAGTGGGCGAACATGACGAAGCGACAAGCCTTGGTAATTGGCATCAATGAATATCCTGACGGAGACAGTCTGTCAACAGCAGCACAAGATGCCGAGAAGATTGCCCAACTTTTAGAGAAATACGGTAGCTTTGAGGTGCATCGGTTGCCAATTTATGATAAGAGGGAAGTCTCACAAGATTTATTTGTTACCTCCCCAGAACTAGAGGCGGCTATTACTCAGCTTTTTCAGCCAAAAAGCGGCATAATTCCAGAGACGGCACTTTTGTTTTTCGCGGGTCATGGTTGGCGAAGCGAGAAAGATGGACAACCTGAAGGCTTTTTAGTCACTAGCGATGCTCTTTTTGAACATGACAGCGAAGATGGCCTGTTTTCACTGAAAAGCTTACATCAAATATTAAAAGATAGTCCGGTGCGGCAGCAGATTGTGTGGTTGGATTGCTGTCATAGCGGAGAGTTATTCAATTTTCTAGAGCAGAATTTAGCAGAATTTGAGCAACAGCGAGATTTCGATCGTTGTTTTATTGCCGCTTGTCGCGAATTTCAGGTAGCTTACGGAGGAGTGCTGACTCCTGCTTTGTTGCAAGCACTTGACCCCACTAACAAAGATGATGGTATAGTTACTAATCACACATTAAAGCCAAGGCTGGAAGCAATACCGAATAACGCATCCCAGCATTTCGTTGTCAGGAATATAGGTAGTCAAATAATCCTCACATATAAAGGGGGAGTTCGGGGTAATATTTGTCCCTACAAGGGGTTGAAATATTTTGATTTCAATCCGACCAAACCAGAGGAAGCTGAAGATCACAGATATTTCTACGGACGTACACAACTAACTAATCAGCTTCTTGATAAGGTACGCTCTAGTAATTTTATCGCGGTAATAGGTGCATCTGGAAGTGGTAAATCTTCAGTTGTTAGAGCTGGGTTACTGTATCAGCTCTATCTGGGTAAGAAGATACCTGGAAGCGATAGATGGACAATTTATCAGCCATTTACACCTGGTATTAATCCGATTAAAAGTTTAGAGCAAGTGGTTGGAAAGCTTACAGCACCGGATGATTTAGTGCATTTCATCGAGCGTCTTCCTACTGAGCGAGTGGTGCTGGTGATAGACCAATTTGAAGAGATTTTTACCCAATGTCTGGATGAAAAAGAGCGACAAAAGTTCTTTATGTACCTAATGGGTGCAGTAGAAAGTTTAGAAAATAAACTCTGCTTGGTGTTGGTAATGCGGGATGATTTTCAACAGAAGTGTACCGATCAGGAGTATCCTGGATTACCTCACAAAATTGAAAATAATTTGGTAAGAGTTCTACGGATGAACCGCCCAGAGTTGCAAGAAGTGATCCTCAAACCTGCTGAGTTAGTTGAGTTAGAAATTGATCGCGATTTAGTCAATGAGATGATTGCTGATGTGTTGGATTCCGCTGGCGATTTAGCTTTGTTACAGTACACACTGACTCAATTGTGGGAAAACCGTAGTTTTAATCTTTTGACAATTTCTGATTATACCAGTCTGGGTGGCGTGCAAAAGGTGCTGGGAAACCATGCTGATACTGTTTATCAATCCTTATTGTCAGAGGAACAAAAAGCGGATGGGTTAAAGGAATCAGAGGAACAAAAAGCGGCTAGACGGATTTTTCTAGAATTGACTCGATTGAGTGAAGATGAAAACACTCCTAATACTCGTCAGCAAGTTTGGCTAAAAGATTTAGTTAATTCTCAGCAATCTGAAGAATTGGTAAATAAAGTGTTGCAGCGTTTAGCTTATGAAAAATTAGTTGTCACCAGTAAGCAAGAGTTAGAGGGACAGCGAGTTGCGGTAGTGAATATCGTCCATGAAACACTGATTCGTAATTGGGGGCTGTTAGGTGGTTGGCTGGAGGAACATCGAGAAGCACTGATAATTAAACAGCCAATTGAAGATGCAGCTAAGGAATGGCGAGATAAAGGTAAGCAGCGAGAATCGGCTTATCTGCTGCAAGGAACAAAATTGGCAAAGGCAGAGGAATATATTAAGCGTTATTCTGATTTAGTACCGCTGTCTGGATCTACTCAGGAATTTGTTCAGAAAAGTATTAAAAATAGAAAAAGGAATAGCCGTAATTTATTTGTTACAGTTTCTGTAGTAATTTTGGGATTGACTGGATTAGCTGGTTGGGCTTTTACTCAGCAAAGAATAGCAGATAAACGGAAAACCAATGCTGAAATCAATGCTGAAAGCCTTAAGCTAGAAAGTCTCCTTGCCTCTGGTGTAGATATTGAAGCGCTAATAGAAGGTTTGAAAACAGGTAAAAATCTCAAGAAATTAAGTGGAGTATTGGATGCAGATACCAAAATACGAGCTACCGCAGCGCTACAACAAGTTGTCTATGGAGTTAATGAATATAATCGATTCCAAAAGTCTACTGATAAAGTTTATCATGTTGAATTTAGCCCTGATGGCAAAACACTTGTGTCTCAAGTGAACCAGTTCAATTATGGGAGCGATCAAAAATTTGATCCTGCTAACCAAATAATTTTTAAGCTCTGGAGCTTAGACGGCAGAGAAATTAATAGTATTAAAGGCTCATATATGGGTTTCAGTCCAGATAGCAAAACTATTAGCTATTCTGATTTCAACAATCAAAATGATCTTAAACTGTTGAACTTAGATAGAAAAGAATTAAAAACTATTAGATTACAATCGACAAATTTTTTCTGTGTAAGACTAGAATACAAAACTATGATTTCCATGAATAATGATAAAGATATTATAAAACTGTGGAATCTAGATGGAAAATTACTAAAAACTATAAAAATACCTCCATACTATGGTAATGGTGATTTTAGTTGTAGTGTAGATGGTAAATTATTAGCCTTTAAAAATGGTTCCGTAGTAAATTTAGAAAAATCAGAAATAAAAACTCTCAAAGAGCCACATAAAAATAATACCTGGGGTATCAGTATTAGCCCAGACAACAAAATAGTTGCTTCTGCCAGTCGGGATGGCACTGTTAAATTATGGAATTTAGATACAAATGAAGTCAAAACCATTCAAGCAGATATAGGTCAAGTTTGGGATGTCAAATTTAGCCCAGATGGCAAAACGATTGCTGCAAGTGGAGATAGAATGATTAAGATATGGAACTTAGATACAACGCCAGTCAAAACTCTTAGGGGAAATACCGATCTTATCCGTACCGTCAGTTTTAGTCCAGATGGTAAAATCCTCGCCTCTGGCAGTATGAATGGTACTGTAAAGCTCTGGAATTTACAAGGACAGGGACTCACTGCCCTGAAAGAGCCTGACTACGACTTATATAAAAACTATAGAATTAGCTACGATAACAATAATTCTGTTGAAAGTGCCAGCTTTAGTCCTGATGGTAAGTTGGTTACTTCAATAACAGGAAATGGCAAAATAAAGTTATGGGATTTGGAAGGAAGGAAACTTAAAACATTTAGTCATACCCAACAAAACGACGCATATTCTCCTTCGTATAGTGTCAGTTTTAGCCCTGATAGTAAGACAGTATTCTCTTTTAAGACTGTTCCCTCTGCAAATGGAGATAACGGCATAATAGAAATACGAAACCTAAATGGACAACTACTTAACACTCTGAAAACGGGTAGAGGTTTTAGCTTCAGTCCCAATGGCAAAATGATGTCTACTTCAGATGGTGGCATAGTGAAGTTATGGAACATAAGTGGGCAGCTAATTAATAGCATAAAAGCAGATGAAAAGCTTATCAATAGCATCAGTTTCAGTAGCGATGGAAAAATTGTAGCTACTTCCAATGGCAACATTATCAAGCTGTGGAATATAGATGGAAAAATAATGAAAACATTTCAAGGCGACGGTGCTTTTTTTATTCCTATTAGTCTCAGCCCAGATGGTAAAATGATTGCTGCTGCTGGTAATGATAATATGGTGAAGTTATGGAATGTGGATAGCCAAGAATTCAAAAATATCCAAGGGCATAGTCAGCCCGTTACTAGCGTTACTTTTAGTCCAGATAGTCAGACTATTATTTCTTCTAGTGAGGATGGTACGGTAAAACTTTGGAGTTTGCAAGGACAAGAGTTAAGCACTCTCAAGGGACATATCTCTGGTGGAGTGAATGAGATTAGTCTTAGCCCGAATGGTAAAATAATTGCCTCTGCTGGTGATGATGGAACTGTTATTTTATGGAATCTAGATTTGGATGATTTAATGTCACGAGGCTGTAACTGGCTGCATGACTATTTGAAGAACAACCAAAATGTGAGTGATAGTGATAAACATCTCTGTGATGGGATTAGTAATGAAAAAAATTGAGCTACTTTCCACCTCAATATATTCTTTCCTAACGTGACTTGGCTACGCTACTGCGCGATCGCCATTTCCCCATGCTAGAATAAACTCAATAAATTCAAAAAAATTCGGAATAAATAAAATGTCTTATAGTCAGTTCACCCTAGAAATGGTCGAACAAGTCTTTGGGCTAAGTATTCTTGAAAAACTTGATAGTTTCGCCGAAATACCAGAAGCTCCTATTAGTAATTTCTTAAAACAGTGTCTCGAATACAATACTCCTTTAGCCTTGGAAATTTCTACAGAAAAAGCGCGATCGGAAATGATTATTGCACCAATATTGATTGAATTAAAACAGCAACTTGGATCTAAAATAAGTCTGTTTTCAGGTAGAGAATTTAATGTGGATAGTCAACAAGGGCTGATGGGCTATTGTGATTTTATAATTAGTAAGTCTCCGTCTCAATTGCTGATTAAATCACCCGTGATTTTAATCGTGGAAGCTAAAAATGATAATATTCAATCTGGTTTAGGTCAGTGTATTGCCGAGATGGTAGCAGCACAAATAGTTAATCAACGTCAAAGTAATAATGAAATGATTTATGGTGCTGTCACGACTGGAACAAACTGGAAATTTATGAAATTATTTGATTCTGTAGTTGAAATCGATCCTAATGAATATTTCCTGAATAATGTAGCTAAGCTAATGGGCATATTAAGAAGTTTTATCGGCTCATGATATTAGTCTAAATTTGATTGAAAAATATCTTAGAGTTCTCCCGATTTTTCTCTCGCCCATGCTCGCACGGCTTTACGCAAAGAAATCCGCCCAGAATTACGATTTTGCTCGATTAATTCTGGTATTTCTTGTATCGGAAGAGTTGGAAAAATTGAGCTTGTTTTCACCTCAATGTATTGTTGTCCATCAAGTTGGTAAATTTTGAGTTCACCCGAATCGTAACACCAAATTTCAGGAACACCCAACCGAGCATAAATGGGAAAACGACTGAGAGATTTACTCGTTACGTCTATTTCTAAAGCCAAATCCGGCGGCGGATCTTGTTCCAAATTAAACTGGAGTTTGCCGCGAATTTTTGGCTCATTTTGGAAGTAGAAACAATTGTCTGGTTCTACTCCAGCTTTTTGGATTTCTCGCTTCCAAGTGGTTGATCCTAAACTTGCATAATCTTGCTCCAACACTTCTGCTATATCTTTAACAGTATCGCCGATCGTTTCTTTGTAGTATTCATGTTCGGGTAAGGGTGTCATAATTTCTAAAGTTCCATTGTCATAGGCGAATCTAGCAGCACGGCTTTCACCGAGATCCGCGAGCAAGTTCTCAAATTGTTGCCAACTGATATTATACATAACAACTCGATCGGCACGAGGTTTGGTTAGTAACATAACTTTTTCTCAAGAGTGTTTGACAGATAATCCTATTATAGCCGAAGGAAGTTCGGTAACGGATTTGGCTCCCATCAAGGAAATCCGCTTGACTGAAGAAGAAAAGACACAGACGAGAACAGAGAGTATTCATATCTCCTGAAATAAAACTCAGTTAAATTCATCCGTGTCTCCGTGTTCAAATCCGTGCCGTTTCTCTCTTCCTTCTGCTTAAAATCCCATCGCGCCAGCTACTGCATCCAAATTCGGAGCAATTCCTTGCTTAAAGTTGTTCTTGCTGTGATTAATTGCCGTATCTGGGTCTTTCAAACCATTACCAGTGAGTACACAAACCACCGTTGCTCCTGTTGGAACTTGGTCTTTTACCTTCAGCAAACCGGCGACAGAAGCAGCGCTAGCTGGTTCGCAGAAAATCCCTTCTTCGGATGCTAACAAGCGGTAAGCGTCGAGAATTTCTTCGTCGGTGACAGCAGAAAAACTGCCGCGGCTGGCTTCGGAAGCAGCAACAGCCTGTTTCCAGCTAGCAGGGTTGCCGATCCGAATTGCTGTCGCCAAAGTTTCTGGGTTCGCCACTGGTACACCCGTTACCAACGGTGCTGCTCCGGCTGCTTGGAATCCCATCATTCGTGGCAAACGCGAACATTTATTCACTTGGTGGTATTGACAAAAACCCATCCAGTATGCTGTGATGTTTCCCGCATTTCCCACGGGAATGCACAGCCAGTCGGGGGCGTCGCCCAAGGCGTCCACCACTTCAAAAGCGCCGGTTTTTTGGCCTTCCAAGCGGTAAGGGTTGACGGAGTTGACCAAAGTTACAGGATAATTTTCTGCCATGGAGCGGACAATTTCTAAAGCCCGATCGAAATTTCCGACAATCGAAATGACTTCCGCACCGTAAAGCAAAGCTTGGGCCAACTTGCCCAAAGCCACATAACCTTCGGGAATCAACACGAAAGCCCGCATCCCCCCGCGTCTGGCGTAGGCTGCTGCCGCTGCCGAAGTATTGCCGGTACTGGCGCAAATTACAGCTTTGGCGCCGGCTTCCTTCGCCTTGGAAATCGCCATTGTCATCCCCCGGTCTTTGAAACTACCAGTGGGGTTGAGGCCGTCGTATTTCACCAGCACGCGCACATCTCTACCGATGAGAGAGGCGATCGCAGGTGCTGGAATCAATGGAGTATTGCCTTCTTGGAGTGTCACTACCGGCGTGGTTTCAGTCACCGGCAGGTAGGGGCGATAAGCTTCGATCAAGCCCGGCCAACCGTGAAGTTTCGGCGAGGCTGCGCGGGCAGCGGAGTTAGCAGCAGAGTCAGTTACAGGTAGAATCAGGGTCACGATGTCAATGGTTTCTAGGCTTTGGCAAAGAATTTACACTAATTTTAGCTCGATCGGTTAATTTAATGTTTGATACGATCCGTTCAGGTTAAAGTAACTTAATGGTGTGAATGTGTAGATATGTCTACTCAATTACTAATGTCAAATAATTCCTCCACTCTTTCTCGGCCTCAAGTCACGGCTAGCAATCCCGAAATCGCTAGTTCTGCTACGCTATCGACGGGTTTTGCGCGCAAAGTAGATTCGGTGAAGTGCCCCTACCAAGCCGATCAGCAAGTTAAGTTCCTGCACCTGCAAGCAGAAATCGACTCCTTGCTGCTGGAAGTCCAAACCCTCAAACAGCAGCGCTCCGTTGCTGGATCTCAAGTTGCGATCGGCAAAAATTCTGCTGTGGGCAACGGCAATTACCAGTAACAACTCGTGCTAATTGTGCCGCCCCTGTGGTATAAAAAGTAAAGTTTTGTTAACCGCAGTGTTTTTTTTAACCAAAAGCGCTAGCCATTTAATCCGCGGCTAGCGATTGCTAGCATTTGCGAAAACGCGCTTGCCTAGTGCTCAACTCGTCTGCTAATTGTTAGTAGCGAGCTGATATTTTACTGCGTTAATTTTGTTAAGCCATCCACTTGGCATACGGAGAGTAGACATCAATTTATGACAGCATCGATCGAAAAACCACTAAATTTGACATCCGCAAGGGACACTTCCAACCTGCGCCTCAAAGATATTCTCCAAACCCTGCCGCGCGAAGTATTTGTCAAAAACCCTCGCAAAGCTTGGACAAAAGTCATCGTCAACGTTCTTCTAGTTGCTGTTGGTTATTTTGGCCTAGCAGTATCACCTTGGTATTTACTGCCCCTGATGTGGATTTTCACAGGTACCGGATTAACCGGTTTTTTTGTGATAGGCCACGACTGCGGACACCGGTCATTTGCCAACCGTCGCTGGGTAAACGATTTAGTCGGACATCTCGCATTTCTCCCGTTAATTTTTCCGTTTCACGCATGGCGTCACGGACACAATTATCACCACAAGCACACCAACAAAATTGGTGAAGATAATGCTTGGCAACCAATGACAGCAGAAAGCTACGCTGCCGCGCCCAAAGCATTACAAATAGCTTATCGTTTAATCTTCGGCCCAATGTGGTGGATTGGATCGATCGCCCACTGGGCAAAAGTACACTTTATGTGGTGGCGCTTCAAAGAAGGTCAACAACGCGAACAAGTGCGGTTTTCGGTTTTTGTGGTTTTGATCGGTGCTGCGATCGTATTTCCGACTTTAATAGCCACCACAGGCATTTGGGGATTCATCAAATTTTGGTTGATGCCCTGGATGGTTTACCACTTCTGGATGAGCACCTTCACCATTGTTCACCACACAGCGCCAGACATTTCATTTAAAGCACCAGAAGAATGGAACGAAGCCCAAGCACAACTATCGGGAACAGTTCACTGCGACTATCCCCGCTGGGTTGAGTTTCTGTGCCACGACATTAACGTGCACGTTCCCCACCACCTTTCAACTGCTATACCCTGGTACAACTTGCGCCTAGCCCACAGCAGCTTAAAGGAAAACTGGCAACCTCATCTCTATGAAACCAAATTTTCTTGGTCTTTAATGAAGCGGATTGCAGACAACTGTCACCTGTACAACCCCGCTGGTGGCTATCAAACATTAGAGGAATTTCACGCTCAAACCAAATAAGTTTGAAACGCGATAAATCCCCTAAAAACCCGGTTTTGTTAAACAAACCGGGTTTTATTAATATCACAATCCCTAGCTAGAATTTTTGATAAATCTTGCTTTTAGCGCAGTCTAGATCCCCCTAAATCCCCCTTAAAAAGGGGGACTTTGAGCATTGCCTGTCCCCCCTTTTTAAGGGGAGTAGGGGTTGACTTTGAAATTACTCTTGTCCCCCCCTTTTTAAGGGGGGTTAGGGGGGATCAGCGGGGCTAATAGTCAAACATTAGATTACATTTGACATGAAGTTGACACCAATTCCCAATTACCCATTACCAATTCCCAATTCCCAATTCCCAATTCCCCATGAAACATGATTTTCAATCCCAATAACTGTCGCAACGAAAGCGAAGTAGAAAGCAAACTCATTGTCAGTTATTTGTTGCCAAAACTCGGCTATACCCCCGACACTTGGCACCAAGAAATCGCCTTTGGGAATATTCGCCTAGACTTCCTTTCCTTTGCCACCCAAGTTATCCCCATAGTGTTCGATGCAGACTCGCCCATGAGTTTAGTCATGGAAGCAAAACATCCCAAGGAAAATCTAGACCGCCATCGGCGGAAACTGAAGCGTTACTTAACAAGTTTAAGCATCCGCTACGGACTCATAACTAACGGGAAAGAAATTAGAATTTATGCAAGAGTGAGCGATGATATTCAGCTAGCATTTCAGTGCGCCGGACAAGACCTTGAAAGTAGAATTGATGAAATTATAGCTTTAATTGGCAGAGATAGTTTAAAGTTTGTAATAAATCCAGATAATCTAGAACTGGAAGATAGTAAAACTAATTTAGTTACTCCTGAGTTAATTGCCGAAGTATCGGTACAACAAAACAATCCCGCCACCGCAGAACCTGAAATCATTCAAGTCTCATCCCCCGAACAAATACCTGAAGATATTTTAGTTAAATCATCCGATTTAATCATTCCCCAAACCCCGCAAAATAGTATGAAAATAATAGCAGTTTACCACAACAAAGGCGGCGTCGGTAAAACTACAACTGTAGTCAATTTAGCCGCAGCCCTGAGCAAGGAAGGTAAAAGAGTCCTAGTCATCGACTTAGACAGTCAGGCAAACACAACCTTTGCAACTGGTTTGGTCAAATTTGAAGATGAAGAACAAGATGATTTGAAAGATTGCAATATTCTTCAAGTTTTGCAATCAGAGGATTTTTACTCCATCGCCGAAGTAGCCCGCGAGTCTAATTTTTGCAATCCTAAAATCGATGTAGTTCCTTCCCACATCGATTTAATGTACTATGAAACGGAACTAAATCAACTAGATTACAGTCGCATGATTTTAATTCAAAAACTAGCGGAAGTAGAAGATAAGTACGATATTGTACTGATTGATACGCCGCCATCTTTGAATTTTTTCGCCAGAGTTGCCCTGATTGCTGCGGATTATTTAATTATTCCTTCTGACTTAAAACCTTTTGCCAATCAAGGATTGATTAATGTCAAGGATTTTATCAAAAAAGTCAATGGATTCAAAAAACAAATCGGCAAAAAACCTTTAGAAATTTTAGGCATCCTCCCTTGCAAAATCTCACCCAATCCTAAGTTTGTACAGTACAGTTTGCCCAAGCGGAGGGAGGCTATTCCCAAACGCTACGGCCTGGAAATTATGGACAGCGTAATTTATGAGAGAGAGGATTTAGCAAAGTGTGCAGAACTATTTAAAATCGTGGGCAATATGGAAATCGCCGATCCGATTTCGGTGCTAGATTTTAAACCGGATTGCACTTCATCCCAAGAATTTGAAATGCTAGCCGAAGAAGTTTTGG
This sequence comes from Microcoleus sp. PH2017_34_RAT_O_A, assembly GCF_020737885.1. Classification (NCBI taxonomy): domain Bacteria; kingdom Bacillati; phylum Cyanobacteriota; class Cyanophyceae; order Oscillatoriales; family Microcoleaceae; genus Microcoleus; species Microcoleus sp. PH2017_34_RAT_O_A. The sequence goes on from NZ_JAEQDD010000034.1 coordinate 32,893, forward strand.
TAAAAATAGGTCAGTAAAAACTTATGAAAAAATTATCTCCGTCACTGGTTGCAGTCAAAAGAATTACCTCCGCAGTTCCCCGTTCCAATTTTGCCGATCGCGATTTAGATAAATTAGCTAGACTTATTTTAGACGCCGGAGGCTTGATTAACCCGATCATTGTCCGCCGTACCAGTATGGATGCTTACGAAATAGTAGACGGAAATTTTGAATACTATGCGGCGGCGAGAGCAAAGGAAATTGAACCTCTCAAGGGCGAGACAATTGGAGCATTCATCCTGGAACCAGAAAATGAAGAACTTCTCCTAGAACAACTGGAAATCCTCAGAAAAACCGCAATCAGTGAGAATCTAGGTGAAATTGAAACTCCCAAAGAGTCATTTATAACTGAGGCTTCAGTTGAAATTCAAACTCTAGAAGCCTCATCTAGTTTAGAGCAGCGAGTGACAAATATTGAAGCCCGGTTAGAAATTCAAATTCATGAATTGAAAGCTGAACACGCCCGTGAAAAAGAGTTGTTAGCCGAGAGAATACAAGAAATTGAAAACCTAATTGCCCAACAATTACCTCTGTTAATTGAAGCGCAGTTGGCTAACAGAATTAATGAGTTTAAAGCCGAGCTTGCATCTAAAAAATCGACTTTGGTAGATACTGTGCAAGAAGTTGAACAGGTAACTTCTCAACCAATGTCGCTGTTGGAGGCACTCAATACTCAAGATAAATCTCAACTGAAAGCGAATTTTGAATATACTAAGTTAGTGAACGATAAAATTATACAACGAATCCTCGACGAAAAGCGAGATGTGAAGCCGTTTGTGTCATTTGCCAATGTGGTGGAACGTATTCAAGGGCTAGGCGACAAAACAATGATTAAAATTATTGATTACTGGCAAAATACTCATAAGTTGTGAGCCGTCTCAATTGCTTTTTTGGGGGCGGGCTAGAAGCCCACCCCACAAGAGTTAAAACCGGATTTCTGAAAGGTGATTGACTAGGAGCAAAAATACTCACAACTGGCAATTCCTGCTAAACCTGAACACGGTAGCGATCGCCCGATCGCCAAAAAAAGTAAAGATGAGTGAAGCAGTGTATAATTTGTGTCCCCCAGCCAGTTAAACTCATCACAGTCGATTTTTTGTAGGAATTGCAGTCAGTTTTGCCGTTGGCGAAGCCCTCGTTGCAGGATCGCCCGGGCCCTCACCCCACAGCCAGCCGCACAGGTACAGCACGCCGCCGATATCTCTCCCAGATTTAGAGACTCAGGCCAACAAATCCTTTAACTAACCAAAGTCTGAGTAAGGTGTTTGTCTCGCACCCTATCATTAGAGTTCTTGAGTTAGTCCTGTGGCACTTAAAACCCAGGCTGTAAAGTGCAAATATATATAATTACCCAAACACCTGATTTTAATGACAAAAGGGGACTTGTAAGAAGATGGATCGATCGCAAGATCAAAACCGAATAGTAGAATATTTGCGGATTAAGCCAATTAGTCACAGTCAAATTTACACTTCCCAAATTGCAGTACCAGAGACTCAGGGGGGAGAAATCCCTCGCGAACGTCGCGAAGCTCTCAGGAGAAGTCTCATCGAGCAAGGCAGCAACTTAATTCCTTTAATTGTACGTCCTACTGAAGCTTACAGCAACGAAGAAGAATACGAAGTTGTCTGCGGCTCAGATTGGTGTATTGTTGCGAAAGAACTCGGCCTTGAGCAAATGTGGGCTTGGGTTTTTGAAATGACCGACGAGGAGGTAGTTGCGGCTCAAGCAGAAATGGAACATTTAGCTCCGCAGCCGACTCAAAAAACTGCACAACTTGAGACTCTACTGCAACAATTTGAGCTATCATTTCAAAAAAAGGTAGAGAGTCTAACAAAACAAATAGAACAATCTGTTAAAAAGAATGAAGACCTGCTAAAAAAACAAGTAAAAGCTCTAGCCGAGCAGAACTTCGATCGCGATCAAATAACACAGATAAAGCATCTGCTAGAACAAGTTGAAAAAACATTTCATGAAAAGGTAGATAAATTGGCTAAAAAAATTGAACAATCTGGCAGCAATAGTTCTCCGAAATCGGAGGTTATTTCGGAGATGAATCTTGAAGGTGTGTTGAGACAGTTGGATGAACTGGAAAAATTGTTGTCAATCAAATTAGATCGCACTGTCCAAATAATTAATCAGTTTGTGGCTGACACGATCGCAGACGTAGAAAATGACCTAAAAAATCAAATTGCCACGCTCCGCAGCCAACTGGGAGCCGCTGCGACGCACTCAGAAATACAGCCCGAGACACCGCCGAAACAGCAGTCGAAGGCGCAGCCAAAAACCCAGGCTAAGAAGCAGTCGAAGGCGCAGTCGAAACCTCAGCTACCGCAGTTGCAGTTAGAATTGCCGTTTCCGCCCCAGCAGCAACAGCAGGAAGACGAGGAAGACTACGATACTCTTTCGCTGAGACGCTTGAAGGCGATCGGCAAAGACCGAAAAGTGCGGGGCTACGCGCGCATGAAACGACCGGAAATTCTGGCTGCGCTCAGAGAAGCTGATGGCAAATAAAGCGGTAATTGTTAAGAGTTAAAACTAATTGTTTGGTGTTCGATCGCGTTTTTATGCAAAATGCGCGATCGGGCTTTTGATACAAATTTCGGCGTTGCTGAGAAAGGAGTATGATTTGCCTCCGAAACTCGCTAGTTTCAGCAACGCCCAATTTTATTGTATTGTAAGCTGGTTTAGGCGATCGCATATCCCGTATGCTGCCGAACGTGATACGGATGAAACCCTAAAACTATCTTGTCTTTAGGCACTCCTAATTCTACAAGTTCTGCGGTAATTCCCGTTTCTATACCATCTTGTTGAATCCAGATTTTTCCGTCAATAATTTCCACATGAACGATACAATCGTGAATTCTTTTAGGCCCTTGCCAGCCATCGTGCATCAGTAAAAAATTGTTTTGTTCGCGATCGACAATAACGCTGCTTTTAATTTCTCCGTGTCCGTAAGAAATCTGGGCATAACTATCTAAAACATTGCGAACAATTTGGCGATATTCATCTAGTCTATCCATCTGATAACTGTCTCCTTTAATGAATCAAAAACTATTAGTTTAAATCTCTTGTTTTCTAGCAAAATCTGCCCAATAGGTTCAGAAAAAATTTCTGCATAAACTTCTGCACGGATTGCCAGATATATTATCCGTTCAGGTTCCGATCGCTGTAGAATATCTTCGTAAACAATATACTGTCCAACAGCTTGTTCTAAGTCATGAACTGGTGAAGCACTCACAAAACTTTTGACTTCTACAGCAATTTTGCGACCTTGTTTTTCGGCGGCAAATAGTTTTTCTGCACCTAGATCGACACTGAGAGTACGTTTGCCAATTTTTAAGGGTAGCGGATCTTTGGTTATTGTCCACCCGTCCTTTTCCAGGGCTGTTCTGACATTATTGTGGTAGATGTCTTTTGCTGGCATATTCTAAGCTTAACCATCAACTGTTACCCTAATTATATAATAACACAATGCTTTTCCCAACTCATAGCCGCGGAAAACTACTTGTCGATCGAACTTCAATACCAATTAAGGATAATATTTCTTATAGTCCGAGCAAACAGGAGTCGTGACAGTTTACAAAATCCACCTATAAGTGATGACTAATCCTATCTATCCCGGCATAACTCTCAATAACCACTACCGCATAGTCCGCGAATTGGGACACGGAGGCTTCGGACGCACCTACCTCGCTGAAGATGCCCACCGATTTAACGAACCCTGCGTTTTAAAAGAATTTGCGCCCCAAGTACAAGGAAGTTACGCCTTACAAAAATCCGAGGAACTCTTCGAGCGCGAAGCCGGAGTGCTCTACAAGCTACAACACAACCAAATCCCGCGCTTCCGCGAAATGTTTCGCGTCAGTATAGTCGATCGAGGCTACCTATTTCTCGTCCAAGACTACGTACCCGGTCAAAATTACCGCTTCCTGCTGGATGCCAGGAAGCGTCAGGGTTTGCGGTTCATCGAAGCAGAAATCAATCAACTGCTGATTCAAATTTTGCCAGTCCTCGAATACATTCACTCCTTGGGAGTGATTCACCGCGACATCTCCCCCGACAACCTAATTCTGCGCTTGTCTGACGGAATGCCCGTGCTGATTGACTTCGGCGGAGTCAAACAAATCGCCGCCACCGTAGAATCTCTATTTGCTGAAACTGAAGCTAACATCACTCCCACCCCCGCGACTCGCATCGGCAAACTCGGCTATGCTCCCGTCGAACAGATGCAGATGGGGATTGTGTCTCCGCACAGCGATTTGTACGCTCTGGCGGCCACGGTTTTGGTGTTGCTGACGGGGAAGGAACCGCATGAATTGCTCGACAGTCAGACGCTGAATTGGAACTGGCGATCGCACTGTTCTCTATCTCCGAATTTGTCCCTGGTGCTGGATAAAATGCTCGCTCAGCAGCCGAACCAGCGTTACTCCTCGGCTCGCGAGGTTTTGCTCGCTCTCTCCGGCAATCCGCTGTTACAGCCACAGCCACAGCCATCCCCACAGCCGGATTTGGGACTCACGCAGCCACCGCCGGACTACACACCTCTGGCCGCACCCATACCCGTGCCAGCCCCCGCCCCGAAGCTTCCGGGAACTCCAGTGCGAGTTGCCACGATCGGCAATCAGCAAAAGATGCCTGCTTGGAAAATGTTTTTGTTCGTAGTGGCGGTGCTATCGAGTATGGGCGGAGTTGGCTGGTTTGCGGGCAATTATGTGTTAAACCTGCAATCAAAAGTGCAGAAGATTCCCGTGACTCCGGGCCCGAAGCAGCAGCAAGAGGATGCTTTGCGCGATCGCTACTCTCGGCTTAAAATTGACGATCGATTCTACAACGGTTACGTCAACCTTGTAGATGAGAATTTCTATGCCAAATACCCAGAATTAAACGGGCGGCTGTTAAAAGAAGGCGACGAGGATCGCCAATGGCGCGAAAGGTGGCAGAAAATCGGCGACGACTTGCTCAACAAGCTCGAAAACCTTAGCAGCGATGCTAGAGCGCGGTTGGGCAGTTACGAGACTGCCGATCTCGATCGCTCCAAAGCCGAGGTTAACAAGCTGAATTTGAGCAGTCGAGCGCTGTACGATTTGGCTGATGCCAAGTTCTTTTATTGGTTTCCACAGCACCCACGGAATAAAAATATCATCGGTTTGCCGATCGGACAAATTTGGCAAGCAATTACCGCCGACGCCCTCGCCTCTTTGCAAGCAGGAGCAACTCTTGAAAGCGTCGAATTTGACCGCCGCGCGAACAACAAAACCCTTAAAGGAAATCTCAAGCCCGGAGAAGGCAAAGCTTACATTGCCAGGTTCGCCCAAAATCAGATTTTGAGCGTAAATTTGCAAGCTCCGCGCAAATCAACTCTGCTATCAATTTATTCTCCTGGGCGCACCAACAAAGCCAAGGCTTTACTGGAAGATGCAGAGGAGGTGAGTTGGTCTGGAACTCTCGATGATGCTGGTTTTTATGAATTCGTGGTGGTTTCTCAGTCATCCGAGGCGATCGCCTACGAGTTGAATCTGGAGACGAAATAACCCCCATCCCAAAACGGATCTTAGCCCCCGACTCCTGTCGCGGTCGAAAATTTGAGACTCCCGTTCAAGCTCACTGACTCATCGGTCGGAGTAAATCTAAAATCGACTCAAGGCTATTGACGCCTTGAGGGCGATCGAGCCATAATGAAGTAATCCCGAGCGGGTAAATTTTCCGGTTCAAACAAAGAATATGCTGAGATTTGCGATCGTAGCTTTAGTAACTTTGGGATTAGTATTAATGACTGCATTAGGTTTATCTTCTGCCAGTGCGACAGTCAGCAATCCCGAATTTTATGCTTGGAACTTTGCCTCTGTAGGCAGCAGCGAGTTAGTTTGCAAAAAGACACTTGTAGTTCCGCGAGACCTCATCATTCCGTCATCATCAATGCAAGCTGTCAGTATCAATTCTGCAATTGTAGATGACAAGTTTTGCGCGAATTCCACTAAACCTGTGAATTAAGGCAGCGCATCCTATGATGTCCCCTGAAACGACAAAATAAAATTGGCTTGATCGTTCGGACTTTAGTCCGCATCCATCAGTCCATCCTATGATGTCCCCTGAAACGACAAAATAAAATTGGTTTGATCGTTCCGACTTTAGTCCGCATCCATCCCAGGAATGAAGCCAGAACGATCGAACACTTTTTAAAGCGAATTGACCCGACATTATATAAAAAATGCCACCATCCACGTATTGAAAGTGTTGGCGGCATTTTTTATGAGAAAAAACCAATATTTCGTTATTAAATCTTATTAAAATAGTCGGGCGCAACAGTTGTATGCCTTTGAAAGCGATCGAAAACTATTGCGAATTTTGCCAATTCTTTGATTGTCACTTAAGAACCGAGGGAAAATCTTTAGCCATTTGGCTAAAAATTTATTAGCTAATTGGCCTAATCAGTAACTGTCAAGTTTGAGTATGCTAGAGTTAGTCAGGTTCTGATATATAGTGCCATCTGTTATCTAAGTATCATGCTCAAAATTTTAGTCATTGAAGACGACGAATTAATCCGGGAGACTCTTGTGCAACTCCTGGAATCTCACAGCTACCGAGTTATCGTGGCAGAAAACGGTCGATTTGGGGTGCAGATGGCACTTTCGGAGATCCCCGACTTAATTTTGTGCGACGTACAGATGCCGGAACTCGACGGTTATGACGTGTTGCGGACTCTGCGACAAAACTCCCTGGCTGCTACAATTCCATTTATTTTCCTCACGGCTCAAAGTGCCAAAACCGATTTTCGTCGGGGGATGGAATTGGGGGCTGACGATTACCTAACAAAGCCGTTTACTAAGGCTGAATTGTTGGGAGCGATCGCTTCTCGCGTCTCGAAACGGCAAACTATTACCCAACCCCTGACAGTTGCGCTTCACCAAGCAGAAGCCAGACTCAAAGATTTAGCTAACGACTCTACAAAGGTTTGTGTCCTCTCCCCTGAAAAGTTGGCTCTAGAAGCTCTGCTGCGCCACGCTTTAGCACAAGGTGAGTTTCAAGTATACTATCAGCCCCAGGTGAATATTGCTACCGGACAAGTTATCGGCGCTGAAGCTTTGGTGCGCTGGCAAAATCCCGATCGAGGTATAATTTCTCCCGCTGAATTTATTCCCTTAGCCGAAGAAACAGGTTTAATTATTCAGATTGGCGAGTGGGTACTGCTTTCAGCTTGCGCTCAAGCCGCGAGTTGGCTGGCGGCGGGGTTCTCGCCTTTTACGATATCAGTAAATTTGTCGGCCCGGCAGTTATCCGACCCCGAACTCAAGGCCCGAATCGTGCAAATATTAGAAACTACAGGCTTGGAGCCTGCAAATTTAGAATTAGAAATGACCGAAAGCGCTCTGGTAGAAAATGCGACAGTCGCAGGCGCAACTTTAAACGAACTTAAAGCTCTCGGAATTCGGATTGCCATTGACGACTTCGGCACCGGTTATGCTACTTTAGGATATCTCAAGCAATTTGCTTTTGACAGCTTAAAGATCGATCGCATTTTCGTGCGAAATGCCAGCGAAGACGCTCAAAATGCTGCTATTACCACAGCAGTAATTTTGCTGGGTCACAGCTTAAATATGACAGTAATTGCAGAAGGAGTAGAAACAGAAGCAGAACTAGCTTTCTTGAAACAGCACCAATGCGATATCATGCAGGGGTATCTGTTCAGCCGCCCCGAACCGGCAGCGATAATTGAAAGTATGTTGATTGCCAACCAGCGTTTGTTCGCTCAGCCCCCAGTAGCAGCACCTGCTCGTGTTATACCTTTTGTCCCTGTCTCCGAACCCGAAAAATCTAAAAACCTTACCATGTCAGGTCTAGGAATAGTCTAAGTGTTACCAGGATTTCTGTATGATAAAATGAAATTCTTTGGCTCTTCATTAAGTAGGTAGGCGCTATCAAACTGAACCATGTAACAGTATGTAAACAGGGCCCAGGAGTGCTACTTTCTTGGCATTTGGATAGTTTACAATTATTACATAGTGACGTTTGGTAGCGCTTACCTACTAGCGCGTTATGCTGAATAAGTCTGTAAGCTAGGCCTAAACCCTTACCGGGCAATCAGCCTAGTTATGATTCTTAGCCTTTGAGGCTTGGGGGCAAAGTTTAGGCTAGAAGCCGGGATTTTACAGCCAAGCGATCGTGCTTAATGAAAAATTCAGCAAAAAAGGTACTGAAGAGCCAATTCTTTCTTTTAGCTGCTTTTTTCTGCGGAAAAGTTGACGCTCCCTCTTGAAAAGTTGTAGCTTTTTGAGAGCATTCTCCTGTTGATTGATTTACTGAATTTTGATTGAATTATCTGAATAATGTGTTAAACTAGCCGAATATTCAGCATTATTCACTTTTGGCTACTCAACCCCAAGGCAAGCAGCCGAACATTTTGGAGTTTGCCTACATACGCTCAGGCGATGGGAAAAAGATGGTATTATTACCGCCATTCGCACACCCTCCGGTCAACGACGATATTTAATTAATTCTGATGCCGGATTTAGCAAAACTAATCAAAGAACTATCCTCTACGCCAGAGTCGACCGTCTGCATCAAAAAGCCGACCTTGACCGACAAATTGCAAAATTATTGGAACTCT
>NZ_JAEQDD010000035.1:0-41434 GCF_020737885.1 Microcoleus sp. PH2017_34_RAT_O_A
TCTTGAAGGAGTCAGTAGAGGCGCTTTGATTTCGCCTTTGAAAGTTCGCATTTGGACTCTTCAAGAATCCCCGTCCCGGAGCGGGCTGGGGAGTATCAAGATCGACTAAAAATCCCCACCCTTGCTAGTTGCAAACAGAATGAGGATTTTATTGGTTAACTAATTTTTGACACTCCCCGGCATGAATGCGCGGGGATTCTTGGTTCACCGATACACCTTTAAATTGCCTATCCTTTCGGCATTACTTAAACCAAAAACCCGTTCAATAGAACTAAGTTTCGAGCCTAACTTAGACAACCCCAGAGGGCTTACCTCCCCAAGCTTTAAGAGATTTCTCTCTTTGTTGACCTATGCCCTACGGTACACTTTTATTAACAAGTTTTTAATTTTTCTGGTAGTGAGCGCGCGTTGGCTATCTCGGCTATGTTTATCGTGGTTTTCGCCATCCACTAAGTATTGTTATTTCCTAGGCAATCGTTTTGGAATTGGTTATCCATTTGTTCTAGCGGGTATTCTACCTATACTAGGTTTTAGTATAGCTTGTTATGAGAGCAATTAGCGGAAACTTTCAAGACAAATTTAGAGAATTAAAGCCGTCCTTCTACGATGGGGCTTTAGACCCACATTTCCGGTAAAAATGGGACATTAAGTTAAATTAGACCGAACCGATCGCAAATCAAAGCAACTCCGGCTGCAAAAACAGTAATTGCTAACGCTACCAGAGGGTTTTGCCCTCTGCTGACTGCAAAAGAAGTGACCACTCCAGCTCCTAAAGCCGCAGTTACAGCAGCAGTCGCCAAATCTCGATCTGGACGTTTGTCGTACATATTTTTTATGGTTGATAGCTGTCAAGCTGAAAACTTAGATCTTGTTATCTAAGCTACCATTCTTGCCTCTACTGCGGTGACAAAAGCCTACGATTTGCAACTAAGCTTAAAATTTTGCTAAGTTTCTTAACATAACTCTCAGTTGACTGTTGACTGTTGACTGTTGACTGTTGACTGTTGAGGGCCACCTCTACCTGGAAGGAAGAGGATTCGAGTAATGAATAGTCTGCTTTTAATTTTTGCCGATCGGGCGGGCGGGCTTTAAACCAATTCTTTAGCGTAAATAAATTTAACTTGACTTTTCAAAAAGAATGTGATATGTAGAGTTGGTTTAAGCGGAGATTAACCTTAGACTTATTGCATACGATCTGCGATCGGGCAACCGCAGAGCAACACAGTCCAACGCAGATAATTTGTAGACACCAGCCTTGGTGCTATTCGCCTTCAACTTTTTCAGTATTGCCACCCTTCACCCAACCTTCGCGATTGCCATCCTCAACTCGAATTCGCTGCCACTCTTTGTCCGGCGAATCTTCCAAAACCACAACTTTTTCCTTGTAACCTACACCGCCAATCCGGTTCGAGTCTCGATTGCCACTATCCCGAAGAATTAAGCCGATCGGCTGAGTTACCAGAGCTCGGTAAGCTCCCGGTTCCAGGGGTTTCTCAGACGCAGCATCGCCAGACGCAGCATCGCTAGACGTAGACACTGGGCTGGCCTTGGCTGTTGACTTCGCCCCAGCACCGGCAATCTGAGCTGCTGTTTTGTCGTTGGGAAAAACAGGTCTGTCGGGCACAGTAGTTAGCTTAGCGGCAAAGTAAAGTGCAGCCGCCACGCTAGCGCCTGCCATCAGCACGATCGCTAGCAGAAAACCCACTAAAAACTTGAAAACGCTATATATACTGTTCATAGGGCGGAAGAGTTGACAGTTGACAGTTGACAGTTGACAGTTGACAGTTGACAGTTGACAGTTGACAGTTGACAGTTGACAGTTGACAGTTGACAGTTGACAGCTTGCGAAAGAGAAGGGTTGACAGTTGACAGTTGACCGAAGGAACAAGGAAGAGCGAATGGGGAAATTTGGGTTCGATGGGATAGACGCTGGGAGGGAAATTTCAGCTTCGGGCGAAGGCCGAATGCTTGGGAGCATCTCAGTTTTACAAGAAGCATTTTTTATTGTAGTGCGAGCGTCCCCGCTCGCGTGCTTATAAACCCACGCGAGTTCTCGACAGCACTATAAATGCAAAACTAAGATGCTCCCGAATGCTTTCTGCACAATGTTTTCGATCGACTATCCTTGAATCCGGCGGCTCAAACTGCCGTATCTCGAAGCAAGGCGAGCTTTACCCGCCGCCGCCCAATCTTGCAAAAATTGGATTTGCTCGCTCGCTGTTCGGGCTAACGGCACCATCTGACTAGCTGATTCTAAAATATCATCTGTGGTAAAGTCTCGATTTTGGCTAAACCCAATGTGCATTGCTTCAATCAAAGTTTGCTCGATTTCGGCTCCTGAAAAATCTGGAGTTTCGTAAGCCAAGCGCTCTAGATCGTAGTTTTTGATGCTGTGCGATCGCAACCGCAACAAATGTACCTCAAAAATCGCCCGCCGTTCCTCCTGACTTGGCAAACCTACAAAAAATATTTCGTCAAACCTGCCTTTTCTCAGCATTTCCGGCGGTAAAGACTGGATGTTGTTCGCCGTGGCGACGACAAACACCGGTGAAGTTTTTTCGCCCAACCAAGTAATAAAAGTTCCGAACACGCGGCTGGTTGTCCCCGAATCGCCTTTACCATCCAATCCCGAAAAAGCTTTGTCAATCTCGTCAATCCACAGCACGCAGGGCGCCAAAGCTTCCGCTAGCTGAATCATTTGTCTGGTGCGCGATTCCGATTCCCCGACTAATCCGGCAAACAAGCGCCCGACATCCAACCGCAGCAAGGGCAAATGCCAGTGGTGAGCGATCGCCTTTGCAGTTAAGGATTTGCCGGTGCCTTGAATTCCGACTAATAACAAGCCTCTGGGATGCGGCAAACCGTATTGGCGGGCGCGATCGGAAAAAGCACCACCGCGCCGCAGCAGCCATTCTTTGAGATTGTCCAAACCGCCGATATCGGAGATGTTTTCGCGGGCTGGGTAAAAATCGAGAATTTGAGTTTGGCGGATGGTTTGGCGTTTTTCTTCTAAAATCAGTTCGGCATCGTCGGGATGCAGTTCGCCTCTGGTGGCGATCGCCTTTGCCAAAACTCGGCGGATTCGTTCGATCGACAATCCTTGACAGGAGCGCACCATTTCATCCAGGAAACGCCCTTCTATGCTTTGTCCGGTAGCACTTAACAGTCTTTCTACCTCAATTTTGATTTCCGCAGCCGCAGGCAGAGGAAACTCCAAAACAGTGATGACTTCGCTGAGGTCTTCCGGGATCGAAGTTATCGGAGATACGATGACTATATTTTTGGGTACAGATTTGAGGAGTCTCGCCAAATTTCGCAACTTCCGAGAAATCGAGACATCTTCTAAAAAGCGCTGAAAGTCTCGCAAAATAAAGATTGCTGGTGCGGATGCCGGCAATTTTTCCAGAAACTCTAAAGCTTGTAGCGGGTTGCGCTTGCCAAAACCCGCATCGTTGGGATTGCCTTGATAGCCATCTACAAAATCCCAGATGTAGACGGCGCGAGAACCCTGTTTTTTGGCGCATTGGGCGATCGCGACTTCGACGCGCTCTTCTTCCCGTGTGGGAATGTAGATTAGGGGGTAGCGCGATCGTAGCAGCAGTTCAAACTCGTCGCTAAAAATAGTCATTAGTTATTAGTCATTAGTTATTAGTTATTAGTTATTAGTCATTAGTTATTAGTTATTAGTCATTAGTTGTTAGCGGGTGTTTTTTTTCGTCGTTATTCCACACTTATTCGTGGTTAGCTACGAAAGCATTTCTTTCCGAGAGTAAAAAGAGTTTTTGTTAGAGTGCGAATTCTTCAAGATCGCAGCAAAGCTTATATACATCTAGCAAATGTCCCGATCGCGGACAGTAAAAGCAAAACTGAAATGCTCCCTTAGCTATTGACTATTGACTGCTGACTAATGACTAATGACTAATGACTAATGACTAATGACTAATGACTCTGGACTGCTGACTCTTGACTAAGGCAATTGCCGTTTAAGTGCCGCCAGAGACGCCCAGCGACTGTCAGAGACTGTTTCTGAACTTTCTGTCTCTTCTGCATCATCCTCATTTAAATCTATTCCCGGACATTCAACATCGCATAGCTGTTTGTGCGGCAGTTCCAAGCACATTTGTTGGTACACCCAATCACTCGGAGAGAAATAGCCTGTGGGAGATAAATTTTCCACTAAATCTTCTAAATCCACTTCAAATTCTCCTGAACTTGCATCAGGATCGCTCACTTTTTCTTCGAGCCAAATTATTTCCGATGATTGGATTTTTAAACGGTGATTGTATTGTTTTAGGCATCTATGACAGCTAAGAGTCACAATTGTTTCAGCTTTCGCCTTCACATCAAGAAAATTACCTTTGTGAGTAACTTGCAGTCGCCCCCGCACGGGAGTCAGAGTTGCTAAATCGGGGATAATTTCTTCAAAATCAATGACCTCTTTCCGCTCGGTTTTTGCGAGTAGGTGAGGGATATAAATTGTCTCCATAATCATCTTTCGCCGTTTTATTATCCTCGTCTCAAGTCACAAGCCAGTCGATTTTAGATTTTAGATTTTAGATTTTAGATTTATTTCACAGATGAATCTGGGAGCTTAAACACGATTCTAAAATTTTCGGATATCTACTTTTGGCATCGGGGCTTGTACTTGTTTTTGGGCGGGTAAAAAGTTAAAAGTCAAAAGGAATAGCTCTTTTTTGGCTTTTTCCTTTTTCCTTTTTTCTTTTTTCCTTGTTACCGTCAGCGCAGTCGCACTACCAAACGCCGATCGGCATCTTGGCCTTGACTGTAAGTTTCTATATCCTCACATTCGCTCAAAAAACTGTGTACTTGACGGCGTTCTGCCGAAGACAGCGATTTGAGTTCAACTTCCCCTCCAGTCGATCGCGCTTGATCTGCTGCGTACTCTGCCATCGATCGCAATTCTGCTTGTCGCCGGATGCGATAGCCGTTCAGTTCGACTGTATAAGCAATGGGTTCATCTGATTCGTGAGCGATGTTCGCAACTGTGTTGCAGAGGTACTGAATCGCATCTAGTACATTACCGTCTGGGCCGATTAAGATAGCAACTTGTTCGGGTGTCAGATTGCTTTCATCTATTGTCATCCAATAGCAATCATCTTGCTGTTGGCTTACCACTGTTGAGGGAATTGCGGACAGTTTTAGCAATTCTTCTAACCATTGCTGTCCGCGCTGCATTTCTGATTCTTTCATTTTAACAATCAAGCCTTTTTCTTAGAACGGCCCGGCTCAAAGGGAAGTGCATCTAATCCCTGTTCTTTTTTTGTTTTCGCTTCTGCTTCGTCCACGATTTTTTGGAGATTTTCGGGCAGCGGTTCTCTAGACAAAATAAACGATTGAACTGTTTGGAAGATGTTAGCAATCAGCATATACATCAACACGCCGGCGGGCAGCGGGAAGAACAAAAACATCCCCGAAAATATCACTGGCGTCAGTTTGTTGACTGTAGCCTGTTGGGGATTGTCGTTTGGCCCTTGTGCTTGTCCCGAAAGAGTTTGGTTGATATACAAACTGATACCGAAGCCGAGGATCATCACCAAAATATCCCAGTGGATTGTGCCGTCTGGGTCGATCGCGCCCACGCGGCCTAGAGCTTCGATAAACAGGAATCCTTTGTTGGTAGCCAATCCGGGGATTGTGCCTTGAACTGTGGCTTCACCGGTCGCTAAAGCCACGATGTTGCCCTGTTCGTCTACCTTGACGAATTCTTCGCCTTTGATGACTTTCCAACTGGGAACAAAGTCAATTTCGCTCTTATTTTCTGCCGCTAGAGCTTGGAGAGGTTTACCGTCTGGGGTCTTAAATTCAACCTTGGTTGTATCGCCGACTCCGAGTTTGTCACCTGCTGGAATCACGCCCACAACTGGAGCGTGAAATGTACCCGTCACGTAAATATTTTGTGGTGGCGTAGCAAAGGCTTGCGGTTGAACAGTTTCGATTTGTTCTTTCGGCAAAACTTGGACGTTGACGCTGTAATTTACGTCAGAAAAAGGCGAACCCCTCAGCGTTGCAAACAGTGCAAACAGCACCGGCATTTGCAGCACCAACGGGAAGCATCCTGCTAGAGGATTGCCAAATTCTTTGTATACTTTGCTCATTTCCTCCTGCTGTTTGGCAGGATTTTCTTTATACAGTTTTTGAATTTGATCTACTCGCTCTTTCATCAACGGCTGCGCTACTTTCATGCGCCGCATATTGCGAAGAGAGCCTGCATTTAGAGGATAGAGAGCAAAGCGAATCACGAGCGTCAGAGCTACGATCGCTAAACCGTAGCTTGGCACGATCCCGTAGAAAAAATCTAGGATCGGCAGCATTAGGTTGTTGGAGAGAAACGAGATACCAAAATCCATTCGCTTTGAGTTAATTTAGGTGCTCTTAGTTTACTGTTGAGAACTATTTTTACCCGCTGAATGCGGGCCGTCTCAACTTTTAGGCTTTTGTCTCTATCTTAGGACATTGCCTGTCGATCGACCGCCCGCTACCAGATTTTTGTAATGACTAAAGCCAATACTCGCGCTGACTTCACCCAAAAAACGCACGCAAACGCCCGACAATCGTCATAAATATCCCCAAATTTTAGACTAAGAGTTCAACCTGGCAGATTCATCTGTGGAGTAAATCTCAAATCGAAAAATGGAAAATCGACAGATTTCGCCTTCAAATCAGGGTAAAAGCCTTTCGGTTATTTAGCTTTTGCTGCTGCGTTGGCTTTTTGAGCTGCTGCGGGCAGTTTTTCGTTAATGTAGTCATAGACTGCTCGAAATTTCGGAATCGATCGCAGTTCCAAGCGGCTGCCATTTTTCATGGTCAGCACCATGTCTCCGTAAGTCCCGAAACCCCGAGGTACTGTGACAATTTTGACTATATCTGAGTAGATAACGTCGATGCGATCGCCCCCCATCCAACCGCTAGTTACGGACACTCGGCGGTTGGTGATCCGGTAGCGCAGCCACAGAGCCCGAACAATTGCTCCTACTGCGAGGGGGATTCCCACGACAGTCAGCCCCAGGAGTAAGTTGATAATCAAGTCTCCCAGCGCGGGGCCGCCTTCATAATATACTTCCTCTCGAATTCCCATCTAGTACCTCGGCTTCTACCAACAACTGCTCTAATTCTTGCAGAATTTCTGCATAATTGCACTCTTGTGCGATCGGACGCACCACAATTACTAAATCCCATCCGAATTTTAATCGGGGCAATAGCTGTCGCAAAGCGGCGCGAATCTGGCGCTTGATCCGGTTGCGGACTACAGCGCGCTTGCTGACTTTCAAGCTGATAGAAATGCCTGTGCGACTCGGTTGCAAGGATTTATCGGCTGTGGGTTTGCCAATCTCGACGCTTTTGGGTTTGCGTAGAGCTCTTAAGCTGAAATGAGCGGAGTTGCGGCGGATTCCCTTGCGGTAAACGGCGCTGAAGTCTTTTCGGTGCTTGAGTCGGTTTGTCAGGGGCAACATGGTGGCTGCGTGCGATCGGGCTCATTCTTGGGCCGTGCTAGACTGCGAGGCGGTGACGACCTTTGCTGCGGCGTGCTTTGATTACCAATCGACCAGTTGCGGTACGCATTCTGGCGCGAAAACCGGATGTTCTTTTTCTTTTGCGGCTGGTTCCGTGCAGGGTTTGCTGTGTCATTTCGATTTCTCCCGTCTTGTTACTTTACTTTTGATTAATATTCACAATCTTCTAGTATACCATAGAGTGGTTTTCTTGGCAATAATATTTTTCCGAGTTGATATGTATTGAGAGTTGAGTTAAGTTGCGATCGCAGCCTTGAATGATTGGTCAAGGCTATAATCCCGACTTATTTAAAAAATGTGGTTTATGAACGGCTGACATCTCTTGAAAGCATTGCCAAAAGAATTTGATGTTTGAAAAACAATGGGTTAAAATGCCAAATATTATAACCAACCGGAAAAAACAGATGGATGCCACAGTATTAAATCCTAATCCGAATCCTAATGAAAAAGTGACTATTGTCCGCACAGAAAGGGGGCTTACGATCGCGGGAACACGCATAACTCTTTATGATGTAATAGATCATCTCAAAGCCCACTATCCCCCTAAATTCATTCGCGATGTATTTAACCTTACGGATGAGCAGTTGGGCGCTGCCATTTCCTACATTGAGGCGCACCAGACAGATGTAGAAGCTGAGTATCAAGAAGTTTTGAAATCAGCCGAAGAAACTCGCCAGTATTGGGAAGAACGCAACCGCGAACGCTTTGCTCGCATAGCTGCAACTCCCCCTCGCTCTGAATATGAAGCTGCGCGAGTCAAACTTCAGCAACGCAAAGTGCAGCGGGAAGCAACAAAGCAATGATGATTCTGGCTGACTACAATTTGAATCGGCAAGCTCTCTTGCTTTCTGGAAGTCTGGTGGCAGGAGGGTGGTTAGATATTGCTCCCATTCGGTTAGTGACATTTCAAGATATTGGCTTAGCGTCTAATAGCGACGATCGAGTTGTTTGGCGATTGGCTCAATCTAATCAGATGCTTTTATTGACAGCAAACCGTAATGCAAAGGGTGAAGATTCTCTGGAACAGGTGATGCGGGAAGAAAATGAGCCAACTTCATTTCCCATTATCACGATTGGCGATCCGGATCGGGTTAACGAATATGATTATCGAGAGCGTTGTGTTGAAAAGCTTGTAGAAATAGCGATCGATATCCAAGACTATATGGGAGCAGGTAGGTTATTTATTCCGTAAACAAATATATCAATACTTCGGACAGTTTTTCTATGGCCCAATGACTTATCCTCTATGACTTTGAGCCACTGTGGATAATTAAATCAAAGTCATGTCCACCCCTGACTTGCATTTAATTCGACTTTTTCATGATCCTTAGCCTGTAAAGCTTGTAGTATCGTTCCAAGAACTGTCCGGAGTATTGGTGTACCAATCTGTTGTTGAATCGAAGAGTGTCCCTTACCCGAAATATAGCGGATTTCAGGTAAGCGAACTATGTTGATTTAGGCGATCGCAAAAAAGCCAGTTTCCTAACTTAGATATTGCAACTCATATCGTCAGATAATTGACTGAAACGAGCATTTTCCCGATAGTCTACCGGGCAGTCAATCACGCAGGGAACATCTTGAGCCAGCGCTTCCTTCAGAATAGGAATAAAATCGGTGGCGGATTCCACGCGATAGCCTTTTAAACCCATACTTTCGGCATATTTTACAAAATCAGGATTGCCAAATTTGACGAAATCTGAATGACCAAAGTGATCTTCCTGCTTCCATTCAATTAACCCGTAGCCGCCGTCATTAAAGATGAGAGTGACAAAATTAGTACCGACGCGCAACGCAGTTTCTAACTCTTGAGAGTTCATCATAAAACCGCCGTCGCCGGTGGCTGCTACTACTTTGCGATCGGGATAAACGAGTTTTGCAGCCACCGCCCCCGGAATCGCAATCCCCATCGCAGCAAATCCGTTGGATATTAAACAGGTATTCGGGCGATCGCAATGATAGTGCCGCGCGATCCACATTTTGTGAGCCCCCACATCAGATATGAGAATATCTTCCGGGCCCAGCACTTGCCGCAAATCGTAAATCAGTTTTTGTGGCTTGATCGGGAAACCATCATCCTTAGCATATTGTTCGTACCCAGCGCGAATATCTGCCCGCAATTGCTTAGCAAAAGGATCAGTCTTCTCCATGCGATCGGCACGCTGCAAAATTTCATTGAGCGAATCCGAAATATCCCCCACAACTTCTACAACAGGAATATAACTGCTATCAACTTCTGCTGGCAGAGCTCCTACGTGAATAATCGGAATTTTGCCGTCAGGATTCCACTTTTTCGGGGAATATTCAATTAAATCGTAGCCAACAGCAATCACTAAATCCGTTTCTTCAAAAGCACAGCTAATGTAATCCCGTTTTTGCAATCCCGTCGTCCAAAGTGCCAAAGGATGAGTGTAAGGAATTACGCCTTTGCCCATAAAAGTATTAGCGACGGGAATATTTAATCGAGTCGCAAATTCTGTCAAAGCATCGCTAGCATTAGCCCGAATCGTGCCATTTCCTACTAAAAGCAAAGGACTTTTCGCCTTGGAAATTGCCACAGCAGCTTTATTCAGACTTTGGTAAGCACCAAAAGTTTTTTCGCGGTTATCTTTAGTGAGCGGCTCTCCTTCGACAGGCATTGCTGCGATGTTTTCGGGCAAGTCAATGTGAACTGCTCCCGGTTTTTCACTCTGAGCTACTTTAAAGGCTTTGCGGACAATTTCTGATGTCGTACTGGGGCGGACAATTTGAGCATTCCACTTAGTAACCGGAGCAAACATAGCCACCAAGTCCAAATATTGGTGCGATTCTATGTGCATTCTATCCGTGCCGACTTGTCCGGTAATTGCTACTAGAGGAGCGCCGTCTAAATTCGCATCAGCAACACCTGTAATTAAGTTAGTTGCGCCGGGGCCCAAGGTGGACAAGCAAACGCCTGCTTTGCCGGTAAGGCGGCCGTAAACGTCTGCCATGAAAGCGGCGCCTTGTTCGTGGCGAGTAGTAATAAATTTAATTGAAGAGTGTCTTAGGGCTTCTAAAACTTCTAAATTTTCTTCTCCGGGAAGTCCGAAGACGTATTCTACGCCTTCGTTTTCTAAACATTTGACCAAGAGTTGAGCTGTGTTCATTTCCGTTTTTTCCTCGGTTACTCAGGATTTGTTGTTCTCAAACAATTTACAAGGTTGGGATTTATTGTACAACTTTTGAGGCTGACAAAGTTTTTAGCCGCCCTCAGTCAACTTCTTGCAAAAATCTAATGTTGAATTTTTAACCGCAGATCAACGCGAATTAACGCAGATGGATTGAGGTTTTTGCAAGAAGCCGATCGAGCTTTACTTATTTTACCCACACTGTTTTAATGTTGACAAATTCGTGAATTCCTTGGATGCTCAATTCGCGTCCGTAACCGGAGCGTTTGATGCCGCCAAAGGGCAATCTGGGGTCGGATTTTACTAAGCCGTTGATGAATACGGCGCCTGCTTCTAGTTCGGAAATAAATCGATCGCCTTCTGAGCTTACTGTAGTCCAAGCTGTCGCGGCTAAGCCAAAAGATGTATTGTTGGCTAGTTCGATCGCCTCATCGATGTCTGCAACTCGAAATACTAAGGCTACGGGCCCGAAAAATTCTTGTTGGCGCGCCGCAGCATCTAGGGGAATATCTGTCAAAATAGTTGGCAAGTAGAAATTGCCGGCTTTCTCTGACAGTGCGCGGCCGCCTGTCAAAAGTTTTGCTCCTGACTGAATGCAAGCTTGCACTTGATTGTCCAATTCTTTAAGAATTGTCGGAGTAGCTAAAGGGCCGATATCGGTTTCTGGCAACATCGGATCGCCTACTTTCAATTCCTCGAATTTTTTGACAAATCCTTTGATGAATTCATCGGCGATTTCTTCTACTAAAATAAAGCGTTTAGCAGCTACGCAAGTTTGGCCGTTATTTAGCATCCGCGATGTTACAGCAGTTGATAAAGCTGCTGGTAAATCGGCGCTGGACATCACAATAAATGGGTCGCTTCCTCCCAATTCCAACACTACTTTTTTCAAATTTTTGCCCGCATTTGCTGCTAAACTTTCGCCGGCTGGTTCGCTACCGGTGAGAGTTGCTGCTTTGACGCGATCGTCCGCAACGATTTTAGCTACTTTGTCGGCGCCCACTAGCAAAGTTTGAAAAACTCCTTCGGGAAACCCTGCTTCGGCGAAAATCTCTTGAATTTTTAGAGCGCACTGAGGCACGTTGGAAGCGTGTTTGAGCAAGCCGACGTTGCCCGCCATCAGCGCCGGCGCGGCAAACCGAAAAACTTGCCAAAATGGGAAATTCCAGGGCATGACGGCTAAAATAGCGCCCAGTGGCTGGTAGCGGACAAAGCTGCTGCTAGCGTCGGTGGTTGCGGGTACGTCTGCCATAAATTGAGCGGCATTTTTGGCGTAAAAGCGGCAAACTAAGGCGCATTTTTCTACTTCGCCGATCGCCGATTTAAGCGTTTTGCCCATTTCCAGCGTCATCATTTCCGCGAAAATTTCGCGATCGCGCTCCAAGATATCCGCAGTTGTCTGCATCCAGATTGCTCGCTGCTCAAACGGCTGGTGGCGGTAGTTGTTAAAAGCTTGCTGTGCTAATGCCAGCTTAGCTTCTATGGCCTCATCTGCGATCGGCTCGAAAGTTTTCAGCGTTTCTCCCGTTGCCGGGTTGATAGTAGAAATACCCATTGTTCTATCTCCGTTTCAAAATATACAAAACTCCCTTATAGTTTTGAAGCTAGTTCGGGAGTTGTATTGATGTATTACAAAATTTGGATTTACCAGCCATACTTTTAGATATTGCTAATTTGCAAGTGCCGGGATTTGTTTAAATCTCTCTGTTTTTAATTATAGTGCAAAGTATTAATTGCAAATCTTAAGAAATTTTGTTTTTAAAGTTTATGTTGGCGATCGAAGTGGCAAATGCTTCCCAGGCAGAGCCTCTTGGGTGCATCTGGTTTTTGAAGCCTGAAGAAGCATGACCGCATATAAGTTATTAGTTATCATCTTATGTTGACTACGGTCATGCTTCGCCCCTACGGATATATTTGCCTTGCGCCAGATGCACCCGAGCCTCTTAACCCATATTCAGAGGCTCTACCTCGGCTGGGAGAATCGACAATGGAGGCAGAGCCTCCGCATCTCCGTTACCAGGCAGAGCCTGATAACGAGTAACTACACGCTCCTAAACAGACTTTTCCTCGATGTAATTCTGCACGTAAGACTGATAGTAATACCTGCTGCCTTTATCGTTATTGGCCACCATTCCCAACAGCGGAATCCCCGCCATTTTCAAATCTTCAAAAGCCAACAACAGCGCCTCCCGCTCAGTTTGATGCAGCCCCACCACTAGCATCAATCCGTTAGTATGAGCCGCCAACAAATTCGCATCTGCCAAACCCAACAGCGGCGGAGTATCGTAAATAACTAAGTCAAAATGACTTGCCAAAGCTGCCATTAAATGCTGCATTTTTCGGGAAGACAGCACCTTTGTGGGATCGGGAGGCACTGGCCCGGATGTTAACACAAATAGGTTTTCATCGCGGGGCGATCGCAAAATCACCTCTTCGACATCCACATCCTCGGCAATTACATTGTGCAAGCCTTGCCAATTCGGCAAACCCAGCATTTCGTGCACCTGCGGCCTCCGCAAATCCGCATCCACCAACAGCACTTGCTGGCCCATTGCCGCCGCCGCCCGTGCCAGATTTACCGCCACCGTTGACTTACCGTCAGCAACTTGACAAGACGTAATTACGCAAGAAGCGATCGGACTATTAACATTTAACA
The DNA here is from genome assembly GCF_020737885.1 of Microcoleus sp. PH2017_34_RAT_O_A. NCBI lineage: Bacteria > Bacillati > Cyanobacteriota > Cyanophyceae > Oscillatoriales > Microcoleaceae > Microcoleus > Microcoleus sp. PH2017_34_RAT_O_A. Next base: position 13,335 of record NZ_JAEQDD010000035.1, read on the forward strand.
ACCGAATATTAGCATTGAGCGATCGAAAAGCCTCTTGAAAAGCATCCGTCGGCACCGGCGAACTTCCCACATCAATCGTAGTTCCCTCAGCAGGTGGCAGTCTCAAAATTTTATCGCTAGCAGGAATTACCCCCAACAAAGGCAACCGAATCGAATGTTTGACATCCTCAGGAGAATTGAACACAGTTTTATTATTAAACCGTTCCGCCAACTGCGCCGCCAGCATCCCAAACAACAAACCAGCCAATCCCCCCAAAGCCAAATTCAAAGGCATAATCGGAGCAACAGCCATCAACTCGCCATTTTTGTAGCGCGGAATTTCCGGCTTAGCAATAACTTCCCAAGCCACCTCTTTTTTACCCACAGCTTCAAGCTGCAAAGCTTGCTGTTTTGCCAGCAAACCATTCAGCGTATTGTTAGTCAACTCCGCCTCCCGTTGCAAATCCGAATAGCGCCGAAAAATTACCGGGAATCCTTGAGAATATTGATTCAACTGCTTAGCAGCCTGTTCCAAAACTTGATTCCGCACGCCCAAAATCTGAATTAAATTAGCAGTACCGATAAACTGTTCGATTAACTTAATCCGCACCGGATCTTGAAAAGCCAGCACTTGCGAATTCACCTTAGCCAAATCAGTTCCCAGAACCTGTTGGGCTTCTTTCTTCAGCAAAGGAATCAGATTTTTGCGCTGTTCTCGCAACAACTGCATTTGCGGAGTTTGGTCTGTATATGTCGCCGAATTAATCGCAATTTGTCCTTCCAATTGCTGCAATTGAGTTAGCATTCCTTGATAGCGGGGAGCTTGACTCAGCGCCGAAGCCATCAGCGCTTGTTTCTGGTTTAATCCGAGCTGATTTTGCAGGTTAATATAGAGCAATCTTTGCTGGTTAAGCTGCGTTTGCGCGTCCAATCTTTGCGTTTGAAGTTGGCTGATTTGCTGCGCGAGTTGTTGGGTTTGAATTTGCGGATCAATGAAATTGTACTGCTGCCGCAACTTTTGAATTTCTGTTTGCAGAGCTTGTTGGCGCTTTTGCTGGTTGGGAATTTTGGATTTCACAAAATCCAAACTCTGGCTAATTTGAGTTTTGGTATCTTGCACGCTGTAGTTGCGGTAGCCTAGGGCAACTTTTTCCAAAACAAACTGAATTTTTTTCGGATCGAAATCCCGATATCTAACTTCGATAATTTTGGTATTTTTGAAGCGATTGATTGACAGCCTAGTTCCCTGAGAATATGGCAGATTATCTGCTTTTTCGTTCAAAAGATAGTTGTAATTTATTTCTGGATACTTCGCTCGCAACTGTTTGATAATTGGCGACATTACTTGCGGGCTTTGCAAAACTTGAATTTGCGATTCGTAGTCAAAACCTGGATTTTCTGGCGTCGCGGGACTCGCTGGTTGTAGTTTGAGCTCCCCGGAGTAGACTTTTGCTAAAGTGTTTTGCGTAACAGGGGTTTCTACTAATAATTGAAAGCGTCCTTCATACTCGCTTTTTTGAGTTAGCGTCCAGGCAAAAACTCCGGTTGTCACCGCCGCTGCTACGCCGATAACTAAGAACGAACGACTGCGGCAAACTTCCCAAAAACTTAACGGTTCTTCTGTATTTTCCCTGCCGAAAAACTGCTCTTCATCATAAAGTACGGAAGATAACTTTTGCTGTCCAAGGATTTTTTTATTGTGATTAAACAGTGCTATTGAAGATTTTTTACCTGGTTTCATTTGATTGCTACAACTTATTAGTTTAAACGTTTGTAATGCTGGCGCAGTTTCATTAACCCGGTTTCTGACTAGAGATATCGCTACCAACTAATTTTTTTTGTAGAAACCGGGTTGATGAGGTCTTATACCAATTTAATGTGAAGTTGCACATATTCCGATCCCCCTAAATCCCCCTTATTAAGGGGGACTTTGAGAAGAATCTTGTCCCCCCCTTATCAAGGGGGGTTAGGGGGGATCGGAATTCTATGCAGCCTCATAAAAAATTGGTCTTAGGGCTAGTCTATTGAAATCATCGAAAAATATTGAACAACCGGAAAATTCCCAACAGTGGACTGAAAGGAGCGAGAGTGCCACCTACATTATCCGAGAACGCAGCGCGACCCGATCGCCTTACCATAATTACATCATTATTTTGCAGTTTGGGATTACTTTCCTCATTGGCGGTTGCAGAAAAATTCACCTTAACACTTAGCCGCGAAACAGTGCCGTTAGGATTGAGGCGAATTAAATCCACCGAATCCATTTCTGCCCGCGATTTATTAAAACCTCCCGCTGCTACCAGCGCTTGATTTAAAGTAGTGTTGGGCTGCAATGCAAAAGACCCCGGTTTGACGATTTCTCCCACCAGACTAACCTTAATCGAATCCGGTGAAAAATTAGAAGTAGCCACTTGTGCGCCTTCGAGTGCATTGAGATTTTCGGCTTTGGGCACGATTACCGTATCTCCCTGTTGCAGTGTTAAATCTTGGGATACATCTCCTGCTTCCAAAAGTTGCCACAAATTCACATTAATAATTTGTTCGGTGCCCGCCCGCGTCAGGCGGCGAACTTGTATTTGTCTGATATCAGCTACCGGCGTAATGCCGCCCGCCATTTTAATAGCCCTAGTTACAGTTTGCTGCAAAACATTTTCCCCTCCACCGGGAGTTTCCTTAGCAGCAAACAAACCAGAATCTGCACCCGATTCATTCTCTTGTAACCTACTTTGAAGCTCTTTTGCCAGAGTATAAGTACCGGGTCGAGTTACTTCGCCCACTACAGCAATATTAATTGGTTGAGTGCTTTGCCCGGTAATGTTAGCTACTGCTAAAGTCGGTGCTTCTTGGCGGTTGAGGCTAGTTACAGTGGGAATAAATATTGTGTCGCCGTCGCGCAAAGTCATATCGGCGCGCAAATCGCCGTTTTGCAATAATTCCCACAAATCCACACTGATAATTTGTTCCGCTGCGTTGCGCTGGGGGCGGCGGATTTTGATTTGGCGCACGTCTGCTGACTGGGTAATTCCGCCAGCTAGTCGCAGCGCCCGCGATATTGTGGGCATTTGAGTGCCTATTTGCTCTGAGGTGCCTCCAGGGCCTGCTGCTGAAGATATTGTATAGGCTCCGGGGCGGTTGATTTCGCCTGCGATCGCAATTTGTAAAGGACGCGCAGCCAGCAGTTTCAGCGTAATCCAAGGACGTTTGAGATATTTGCCGTATCGCTCCTTGACAGCATTAGAAGCTTGTTCTAAGGTCATTCCGGCCACTCCCAGGCTGCCAATTAAGGGCAAACTCAGGGAACCGTCAGCCTGTACTTGGTGTTGACCGTTGGGGCCGCTGTATTCTGGGACGTTGAAAATGTCCATTTGAATGCGATCGCCCGCGCCCAAAGTGTAAACTTCCGATCGTACACTCGAAGGTGCACTGGCCGGAACTGACGGAAATCCCGGCGCTGCCGGTACCGGTACGCGAATCGGAGAACCCGAACCCGAAGCAGGAGGAGGAGGAAGAGGATAAGAAGGGGAAGGAGGAGGATAAGAAGGGGAAGGAGGAGGAGAAGGAGGAGAAGGAGGAGGAGGAGGCAAAAACTGGGCCACCGCGACAGATGAACCCACAGTCGCCGCCAGCACTGACACAGTTAAACTTTGGAAAATTAAATTTTTGACTGCATTACTTACGCCATAAACCTGTTTGCAGATTGTGCTGAAAACCTCTCCCTCAGACCCTTTCCTGCAAAGATAAGGGAGAAAATCTCCCCTTTTCCTTTTTGCCAAGACAACCGCAGGGTGAGGTTTTTTCTCAAGTTGCGCGCCGCGCGAAGAACTGTTCACCACCATCGCTTTTTGCCCCTATCCTCTTCCTACCCCGCCAACATTAAATGTAACCCAACTGTTCCAACTTGCTCAGAACTTTTTTGACACTATCTTCCAAACTTTCCTCGTCTGTGCAACAAACAATCTCGGGATTGAGGGGTGCTTCATAAGCATCGTCAATGCCCGTAAAACCCTTAATCTCTCCTGCTCTGACCTTAGCGTACAGCCCTTTGACATCTCGAACTTCGCACACTTCTAATGCCGCTTTGACATACACCTCAACAAAATTTGGCTCCATTGCTCTAATTTCGTCGCGAATAGCTCTGTAGGGGCTAATAGCTGCCGTGATTGCCACAACTCCATTGCGGCTGAGTAGGTTTGCGACAAATCCAATCCGCCGAATATTAGTATCTCGGTCTTCTTTGCTAAATCCCAAGCCTTTTGACAAGTTGGTGCGAACGACATCTCCATCCAATATTTCAACTTTGCAGCCTCGGGTCTTCAATTCTGGTTCGAGAGCTTTGCTGATAGTTGTCTTGCCAGAACCGCTGAGTCCGGTAAACCACAAAATAAAACCTTTTTCCATTTTCAACCATTAATAAGTAACTGGGAAATTATAGAATGTAAAATTTTCTATATCTATTCTCCCTTTTCTATCTTATCGTGGTTTGCGGTGTCATCTTGATAAGATTTACCTGCGAAAAATGAGAACTCAAAATTTGCGAGTTCTGCGGTCATCTCACCACACAAATGCGCGACAGTCACATAATTTACGATATATTCTTTATAAAGACTTAACAAATTCAAATCAAAGTCGCGATCGATCGCAAACCTCGAAGATCTAACAGTATATTTACGGCATTGAACACTTAAAATTATTATAAATATCGAGCATATATCCGTAGATTAACGGTACTCAACATTTGATATTATCACAAGTGTTTAAAATATATCCGTATATTCACGGCACGAATTGCTGGTAATTATCACAAGTGTTTAACATATATCCGTATATTCACGGCACGGCTCGCCTACATAAGCCTTGAACAATCCCAAATCTCCAATCTCCAATCCTATTGCCTATGTTTCCCGTCTTAAAAGCAGATGTTTTAGTAGTTGGTGGCGGCACCGGCGGCACTTCAGCAGCAGTCCAAGCAGCCCGCCGAGGTGCCAAAACTATTTTAGTCAGCGAATTCCCCTGGCTGGGAGGAATGCTGACTTCGGCCGGCGTTTGTGCTCCCGACGGCAACGAATTAGCAGCATTTCAGACTGGTTTGTGGGGCGCGTTTCTCCGGGAACTCCAGCAGCGACAACCGGGAGGTTTGGATTGGGGCTGGGTCAGTTTTTTTACTTACGATCCCCGCATCGGTGCTGAAATTTTTGCTGATTGGGTTAAGTGTTTGCCGAACTTGCAGTGGATTTCTGGACAAACAGCTCAAGATGTGATTTTTGAAGACAACAGAATTTCTGGGGTGAGATTTGCAGATTTTACGGTTTCTGCCAAAATCACTTTGGATGCAACGGAATTGGGAGATTTGCTGGCTTTAGCGGATGTTGGACACTGCTGGGGTTGGGAATTCCAAGCTGAGTGGGGAGAACCTAGCGCGCCGATCGCCTCTAACGATCTCACAGAACGCTATTCGGTGCAAGCTCCAACTTGGGTGGCCATCATGCAGGATTTTGGCGAAGGCGCGGTGGCGCCAGAAATTCCCGCGCCACCTGTTGACAATCCCGATCGATTTTTCGATGCTTGGAAAGATTACACTCCCGAACAATTTCTCAATTACGGCCGACTTCCTGGGGGATTGTTGATGATTAATTGGCCGATTTGTGGTAATGATTATGGTGAAAAGGTCGATCGACTAATTGAATCTCAAGCATCCCGACAACAATTCCTCCAAGAAAGTCTCTGGCACAGCCAAAGTTTCGCCCGCTTCATTCAAACCCAACTCGGCCCCCGCTACGGTTTAGCAGAGAACATTTTTCCCATTTCAAAAACAGAAAATCAATCAAATTCTTCCCTTCTTTCTGCTTTTGCCTTGCACCCCTACTACCGAGAAAGCCGCCGTTTGCGAGGGATAAGTACAGTCAAAGAACAAGATATTTTGCCGGTTGTCGGGGGTAGAGTCGCGAAATTGCCGATCGATTCTCACGGAATTTGCGAGACAATTGCGATCGGCAACTATGCAAATGACCACCACTACACCAGCGGCGACATTCCCTTACAGCCCAAATCCATCCGCTGGGGCGGCCGCTGGACTGGCACTCCGTTTACAATTCCCTACAGTGCGCTAATTCCTGCGACTACAGACGGATTGCTAGTCTGCGAAAAAAATATTTCCGTGTCTCACATCGCCAACGGTGCAACTCGCTTGCAGCCTTTGGTGATGAATATCGGACAGGCGGCGGGGATGGCGGCGGCTTTGTGTGCGGAAGTTGGATGTCAGCCGCGCGATTTGCCTGTCAGAGTTTTGCAAGAAGCTTTGCTGCAAGATTCCGAGGCGAGGGCGGCAGTTGTTCCTTTATTTAATTTGACACCGGATCGATCGGACTGGCTACATTGGCAGCGCTATTATCTCGATCGACCTCAAGCATATCCCGCCAGCGGCGAATGTCCTGTGTCAGTCAAAAGCGATCGAGAAACCGGGTTTCTCAACGAAATTTCTGTATTAGAACCCATAACTTTGAAAGTTGAACCCGGTTTCTACGTAAATCCGCGTAGTAAAACAGCAAATACCGAGAGTCAATTTTCGGGCATTTTCCGCCGTCTGGGCGCACAAGACTGGACACTGACGCTGACAAGTCCCCCATCCTTAGCCGATCGAACTTGGCAACTCGTGACTTTGGACTGGGAAACCGACAGATTTCTACAGAGTTGCGAAACCGAAAAGCCTCTGACGGTATGGGGCAGGCTGAATTTTGCTGGTGCTTGGCTCCTAGCGGGTGCAGTAACATCGAAGAGGTGAGGTTTTTTGCAAAGTTCCGAAAATTGCCAGAAATTTATCCTGATGGATGGGGGGAAGTCTGTATCAGGTTATAGACACTGACACGGAAACTACCCATGCACACCTACACTGCAATTGCTTTACTGAGCCTGTTGGGCATTACCTTGAGTGCCAGCGCCGCTCGATATTTTGAACGCCTAGTGGAACTGCTCGTAATTGCCACTGCTGATTATATGTTCTTGGCGTCCACTCAATCACAAAAAGGCGATCGTTCTCCAGAAAGAGGCAGCGGACGCAGAGAGTTTGCTCAGCACGATCTTTACACACATTACATACTAGCTTAATGGCATAGGACGAAAGAAAGTTCTGCAAATGAGTGGGTTTCGGCCGCCCGTGTCGATCTGATTTTCTGGGATTCTAGTTGGTCACGTTCGTTTGGCAACTGCACTTCTTGTTGACAGTCATTAGGATATTTTTGCGTGTTAAAAATAATAGCAGATCGAGCTGCAACCGCCATCTATTGAGGGATTTACTCTTTCAATATTTGGCGGTTTTGTATGTTCCAGGCTGGAGAGACTTTTGGGAGCATCTCAATGAATGCAAAAAAGCAATTTCTTTACAGTGCGAGCGTCCCCGCTCGCGATTATAGATCGCGAGCGGGGACGCTCGCACTATAAAATCAAAACATCAAAACTGAGATGCTCCCAGACTTTTTACCTGTCAATTCAGGTAACTAAAATTTATTTTGGGTGAGACAATTTAAAAAATTGAGGACTTACGTATTAAGACCAAAGAAATCGGTTTTTTTACCTCATCTGTGGAGTACAACGCAAGATTTTCGTAAAAAACTGCTGGTTAAGCGGAGTCGAAACCCGGTTTCTGCTCGCCCGTGCGTCCAGGACTAAAATCAAATAATTCTCCCATCATGTTTTTTTGGGTAGTCTGGCAAATTCAAGGAAATCAATCCTGATTAGCAAGGGAAAAGTCCGTATCTGTAACTAGACACTGACACGGATACTACCCATGCACACCTACACTGCAATTGCTTTACTCAGCCTGTTGGGCCTTAGCTTGAGTGCTACCGCCGCTCTAAGCATAGAATCCCCAGTCCCACAGCTAAAAACTTCTACCGCTCAATATATGTTATCAGCGCAAACTCAACAAAGAGGAGATCGCGCTCCCCGCAGAGGCACCGGACGGTATGATTTGATGCAGGTCAACACTGACACTCAGGCACTATAATAATTTCGATCGCATTGCCAGAAAGCTAGTTCCGCAACTGACTTGTTTCTGGTTTCGAGGCTGGTTTCGAGGTCGCCCGTGTCGATCGATCGCATTTTCTGGGATTTATAGTTTGTCAGGTTCGTCAGGCCACTGCACTTTTTATTGATACTCCCTAGAAGATTTTTTTTGTAACAAATGTCACAATATAAACTGGAGCTGCCATCTACGTAGAGATATATTCTCGTAGGTGGCGGTTTTGTATTGAAAATGCTCTTTCTCTTTTTCCCATTCTCCCCCTCTCTGAGTCGCCTCAAATTCTTCCGATCGCAATAGTTCTTTACGTTTTCCCCCCACAGGTGGGGTTTAATTTTTAACCGCTGCACTATAATTGACGTGCGATAACTAACTTAATATATAGCTACACCCTGAGTGCAGAGGGTGCAGCTCTCGACTTAAATTCGCCAATAAGAACCACTTATTCGGTGTCGATCGCCTTTAAGCTAAGGCCCGAGTGACCTCAGGAAAATTAACCGGCCTGAATCTTAGGGTAGCTGCCAAGCTTTCCGGCGACTGTCGGCTATGCTTGATTCGGCGGTCTCGCAATATTTCTTTTATGGAGGATGAAAAGATGCCTCCAAGTTTTACTATTTCGGAGATTGTCAGTAACTCAGGGAATCAACGCCACTGAGCTTGTAAGAGTAATCGAGCAAGCTGTACTGACGGGCCTCAGACTTTCGAGGTCTACGTTATTTGAGTCAGGACACTCCTTGAATGCGACGCTAGTTTTCCGCTCTGTCGCTTGTAGTTAAACAGTCTTAAAGTCACTCTCGTCAGTGCTGCAAGCCTCACAAGCTCTTATAACATTGACCGACAAGCGAACATTACCCCGCTTTCTTAGGCTCCATCAGGAGCAAACATTATGCGTACAGGGTTGTAAGGTTTGAGGTGGTAATTGTCCCATCGAAAGTACATTACAAAAGTACACCTGATCGAACAACCCCAAGGCGGTAATGGAAAGATTCAAGGCGATTGAAATCGCCTGGTCGTTTTCCTCTCAGGTCTTTCATACTCTGAGTTTCCCACTTACCTAGTGTTTTTATGAAAAATGACTCTTTAGATCTGGTCAAAAGCCTGAGTCCCAGTGCAATGGATCAGATCATGCTATATCTGGCGTTTAGCGCCATGAGAACCAGCGGACACAGGCACGGAGCGTTTTTAGACGCGGCGGCAACGGCAGCTAAGTGTGCCATTTATATGACCTATATGGAGCAGGAAAACAACCTGCGGATGACCGGACACTTGCATCACATTGAGCCTAAACGGGTGAAAGTCATCGTCGAGGAAGTCCGGGAAGCTCTGACTAAGGGAAAATTGCTGAAAATGTTGGGTTCCCAAGAACCTAGATATTTGATTCAGTTTCCTTATGTCTGGCTGGAACAGTATCCTTGGGTTCCGGGACGCCCTCGGATTCCGGGAAACAGCTTGACGGCGGATGAGAAAAAATATCTCGAAGGCAAGATTCCTCCCAATCCACCTGATGCTCAATTGATCAATTCTTTTCAGTTTATGGAGTTGATCGAGTTTCTACATAGACGATCGCAAGAAGAAATGTCAGCAGAAAGGCGAATGCCTTTAAGCGAAGCTCTAGCAGAACACATCAAGCGCCGCTTGATCTATTCCGGAACCGTGACTCGAATTGACTCTCCTTGGGGAATGCCTTTTTATGCCCTCACCCGCGCTACTTACTCTCCCGCAGAACAGGAAGAGCGCACGTTTACGATGGTGGAGGATACGGCTAGATATTTCCGACTGATGAAGGATTGGGCGGAAAAACAACCGAAAGTCATGCGAGTTATGGAAACTTTGGATGTTCCGCCGGAACGCCTAGAACAGGCTGTTGAGGAATTAGATGAAATTATTCGTAATTGGGCCGATCGCTATCACAAGCGGGGCGAACCAACGATGATTGTACAAATGGTTTTTGGGCCAAAAGACGACGATTAGTCAGTTGTCAGTTGTCAGTTGTCAGTTGTCAGTTGTCAGTTGTCAGTTGTCAGTTGTCATTGGTTGATTCCTTGAAACTAATGACTAACGATTAATAACTCATATTTCTGGGCGCAGAAACCGGGTTTTATACGAAAATATTGCGTTAATGCCTTGAATAATCGTGCAAAACCCGGTTTCTTGGGTGAGATTTCGTGCAAGCTGGACTAGGCTAAAAAAGTTCTCCAAGCGGAGGCTAGGACGATCGCTGCGATCGCTCCGATGAGTGTATTGAAAAAATTCACTACCTCGTTCGTGAGCCACTCAAACTTTGATTGCACCGTCGCACCAATCACGCTCTCGATGTTCGTAGCAATAAAAGCTGCAACAACACAAAAGACAATTCCTGTCAAGTCAATTACACCCACAGCCCAACTCACAAGAGCAATCAGGATCGATCCGACAATACCTGCGATCGTTCCTTCCAAACTTACCGCCCCTTCCGTACCCCTAGGTACAGGCTGCAAGGTAGTAATCAAAAACGTATGCTTCCCGTAAGCTTTGCCGATTTCGCTAGCGCAGGTATCGGAAAGTTTGGTGCAGAAACTCGCCGCATAGCCCAGCAACAACAAGGAAATCACATCTTGTGACACAGGCCAAATAGCATCTTGTGGCACAGGCATCTTGCCTGTGTCTCCTAAAATACCGCCTGTGTCTCCTAAAATACCGCCTGTGTCTCCTAAACCTGTGTCTCGGAAAATACATAATGCCAAAACTGCCACAGCACAAATAGCAGCGGTTAAAGCCGAACCCCAGACATTTTCCGGGCCTCGGGCGCCCGATCGCTTTTCGGCAATACCTTCAGCTTCTTTTTGGGCTTTGCCAATGCGGGTAACTCCAGATCCGACCAGAAAGTAGAACATGACCACAGCATAGCCTTGCCATCCCAAACTGCCCCAGATGATAACACCCAGCAGCCAACCGTGGAGTTGTCCAGCCGGAGTAAGCAATTTTTTGGGAGCAAGGGTGGCGATCGCGAGTAAAAATGTATTCAGGGCGATCGCCACCAACCAAGGATTAGACCAAGACAAATAATTAAAAAAGAATTCTGAGTTTTGCATAGCCTCTAGTAGCGTCTCTTATTGTTATGAACAGTCAAGTCTTATTTCATCTTGCCTTCCCCGTAACCGATATCGATCGAACCAAAGCATTCTATGTCAGCGGGCTCGGCTGCGAATTGGGTCGGGAGTCACCCAGTTCTCTCATTTTAAATCTCTGCGGCCATCAGATTGTCGCCCACGTCACCCACGAACCTCTAACACCCCAGCGCGGCATCTATCCCAGACACTTCGGCTTAGTTTTTACCTCGGAGTCTGACTGGGAAGCGCTGTTAGAAATGGCGCAGCAAAAACAGTTGAATTTTTATCAAGAATCAAGACGGCGGTTTCCAGGTTTGCCCACAGAACACCGCACCTTTTTTCTAGAAGATCCGTTTGGAAATTTGTTGGAATTTAAATATTACTGCGATCCAGAAGCAATTTTCGGTCGCAGCGAATACGCTCAAGTTGGAGATTATGTACTAGGAATCAGAGATTGTTACTAGAGATTGTTTGGGTAAATTTAGAGGGTACAATAGGAGCCTCTAGTTCTCGAACTAATGCGTTAATACTTTGAGAATCTGTCACCATTTGGCGGTGCAGCAAAACGTTGAGTTTAACTTCTTTACCTACTGGCATTTGGGAGCTGTGCGACGGTAAAATCATCACATCAAATGGCGTCCACATTGATGTAAAATTTATGCGTTTGAGCATAGTCGCATCTTGGTTCAAATCGCGCAACAAGCCACTATCGGGGCGCATATCCAGGTATCCTGGTAGGCGCAGGGAATAGGCGGTGAGGGTTCCTTTGTGGGGGGAAGATATGGTTATGAAACGCTGGACTCGGTTAATGCCTCCGAGTCGCTGGACGTAGTAGCGGCTGACGATGCCTCCCATGCTGTAGCCTACTATGTCGATCGCCTGTTCTGGATCGAACGTCTCAGAAATGTAGTCTGCCAGTTGCTTGGCTAGGGAGTCGAGGCCGAGGCTGCCGTCGTTGGGGGTGAGGTTGAGGCTGTGGACACACCATCCAAGTTGGGTGAGGCGGGCGGACATTTTGTCAAAAATAGTCTTTGTGTCCCAGATGCCGTGGATGAGAATGACGGGATTGCGATCGAGCGAACTGTTCATTTGAAAAGAAAATTGCTTGCCGATTACAGCATAAATTACTCCCCTAGGGAGTTTGACCCCGAGTAGGACAGATGGCGAATCGGCTTGAGGTATCGCTGGCCAATAGCAAATCAGTCATAAATTCTGAGATAATCGTAAATAAGTGCAAAGTTAAAACTGGCATTACTGAGTAAAAATTACTAGAAGCTCTGCATTTTTAATCAAAAAATGTAAATTTTGATTAAGAAATATAGACAAAGGTTGCCTTAGCTCGTAATCTAACTTTGTTGACAAACTTGTACAAATTTCTCTAAAAAAACAAAAGGAGTAAGTCTAATGTTTGGTTTTATCAAAAATTTCTTCGGCGGTATTTTCGGCTTTTTTGCTGGACTGTTGGGCTTGAAAAAGTCTGAATATTTCCTAGATTTGGGCGAATCTTCGGATAAAGAACCTGCGAAGGTTGCACCTGCGAAGGCTGAGCCTGTTGCAGCCGCACCGGCAAAAGTTGAGGCTGTCAAGTCTGAGAAGTCTGAACCGGCGAATAAAGCTAAGGTAGAGAAAAAGTCTAAGAAAGAAAAAGAACCAGTCGCTAGCGCTGCTGCTAAGACTTCGGAAGTGCCGAAGGTACCTGCTGCTGCAACTAACGGCAAAGTGTCGAGTCAAGCTGAACCTGTTCTGACTTTTGCTCCTAATAATTTAATGCCGACACCAACTGCAAATCGTCGCACCCCAGGCCCAAGCATGAATAATTTCCGGGAAATGGCTCGTCAGGTGAAAACCAAGTAGGAAATGGAGAATTCGCAATAGGGAATTGGGGATTGGATAATTCCAAATGCTGGGGTTGAAAAATTAAAAATGGGATTCCTCATTTTTAATTTTTAACTCTTTTTTTATTCCCTATTTCCTGGGTGTCTGAGAAAGGCTAATCCGCTGTATAGCTGGAACGCCGAGTCCCAAGGAGTTTCGGATTTGCGCTCTACCTCTACATGAGATTCGATTTTGCTTAACATATGCGTGTAATCGAGAACTGTCTCCGCAAAGGGAGTAAATTCCGACCAAACTGTAACGTCAAGCTGTTGGTCAAATATTTCTAGCAAATGATTCCAGTTAATTCTGGTGGTACTTTGAGGTATTTGTGGGGATTTTTTGACACTAGATTTTTTGTTTTTTGACTGCGGTGAAGCTACGCTAGTTGCTGAACTTTGAGTGAAGTCAACGCCTTGTTTAAATTCGTAACTTTGGTCGCAAATTCGCAGAATGCAGTTGCGGCTGGGAATGTGCAAGTCGCAGATTTGAGCGTAATCTTGGGTGATTTCTTTGTGGCGAAATTGCTCGTTTCTGCGGTTGGGCGAGTAGTCCATGATTTCCATGAACATTGGTAATAAGCCTTCTACTCTTTGGCTGACTTCTGACCAGTTAAATTCTATAGCACCGAGCCGATTTAGGTTATCTTTACAAACAACCGCTGGAGAAGAGAGAGACTGGAAGTGTTGGACTCGGAAAATTTGGATGTTTTTAATGTCGGCTAGGGTTGCCCAAAATACGGGAATTCCGGCGTTGAGAAGTTCTTGGCCGTAAATTCTGAGTTCGGCAATGGGGCCGGTTTTGTAGAGTCTCCAGCCGCGGCTTTGGATTTGCATCCGGGTTGTGTAGGCGTCGATTTTGAAGATTCTGCTGATATTTTGTACGGCTGCGGGTTTGTCTTCGGGACTCACTGGTTCGAGGATGAGGAGTCCGGGTTCTAGGCTGCTGGGGTCGTTTTTGGCAGTTTCGATGGCTTGTTGGCGGAGGTTTTGTTGTGCCGTTTCAATGCGTTGAATGCCTTGGCGGGCCTGGGAAACGATTTTGGGGTTGGTGATGTCGCGGAGTATTTGTTTGTAGGTGGTTTGGGCTTTGTCGGGGTTGTTGGTGAGTTCGTAGTAACGACCGATGTAGTATTGTACCCAGGGATTTTCGGGGGATTCTTTTTGCAGTTGTTTGATGAGTTGGGCGGCTTGTTTGTAGTCTTGGCTTTCGAGGGCGGTGGCTATTTGGTGGATGTCTGTCATGGCGGTTGGGGGAATAGGTGTGTTTCTATCTTGGCTGATGTTTGGTTGGTTTTGCCACTGTTAGCCACCGGCGCTCCTATGTTAACTTATAGATATGATATGAAATTATGACATTTAGCAAGAAACAATGGTGGAACAAAAGGTAACTTACACGCTTGAAATCAATAGTAAGTTTATTATTATTGAAAATATTCCTGCTAGAGTGTGTTTGGAAACGGGAGAGCGATTTTTTTCGGCTGAGACTGTGGAACGGTTACAGAAGATGATTTGGGAAGATAGAAAGCCTACTAGGATGATTGAAACACCTGTTTTTGAATTTGCTTAGCGGTTCGTTGAAATTTACTTAAAAATGATTAGAATGAAGGCACAAGTAGAAAAAAGTTTGAGTTATGGTGCAAACAGCAGTTAAACTTACTTTTGAGGATTTCCTCGAACAGTACCCCGATGGTTATGGCATCTACGAACTTGTAAACGGAGAAATTGTCGAGGTGGACGCAACAAGAGCTCATAAAAATGTGGCGCGCTATCTGGTCAAGTGTTTTGATGGAGAAAACGAACGTTTAGGACTTGATTACATTGTTGATAAGGACATCCGAATTAGAACTGTGACGGCTGGGGGACAAGAACAAGGTAGAAATCCTGATGTTGGGGTGGTAAGTGGCTATTTGTGGAATAGCAATGTATTAGCTTATGGTGCTTTGAGGGAACCGATTCAGTTAGCAGTTGAGGTGGTGTCAACAAATTGGGAAGATGATTATGTTGATAAGTTAGATGAATATCAACGGTTGGGTATTTTTGAGTATTGGATTGTGGATTTTTTGGCGATCGCATCTAGATATTATCTGGGTAATCCAAAAGTTCCTAGCATTTTTGTTTACCGTTTGGTAGATGGGACTTACCAGGTTGAGAGGTTTACAGGCTGCGATCGCATTATTTCTCCAACTTTTCCTGAATTAGACGTGACTGTCGATCGCGTTTTCAAAAGTAGTCAAATTCAAAAACTGTAATATTTGGGCTGGTGTTTGTTAAAGTTGATTGGAATTAATACTTAAGGTGTATGAACCTTTGCTGGTGCGATCGAGTCCTTGAACAACTATTTTGTAAGTGCCGTTACTGGGCAATTTTACGGTTATTTGGGATTCTCTCTTGTTGACGCGAACTGCTTTGATATCTACAATTTTATTGTCACTGGGTGCGATGAGGGTGATGAAGTGCTCGAAGGATCTGCTTTTGAGGTCGATGGTGATGGATTGATTTGCACTTCCTTGGAAGCTGTGTTCGCGGTAGAAGCTGCCGTTGGGAAGGCTGGGGTCGCCGTCTTTGAGGGTTCCGCGTTGCTGTAGGAGGGAAAGGGAGGTGAGTTTTGGTCGATCGACATTTTTGAAATCTAAGCCATAATTTGTCATGGGTGTATCAAGACCATTTCCTTCTCTGACTGTGACGATAAAGGCAGTTTGGTTTTTGGTATCTCGGACTATTTTATCAATAAAATTGGCTTGTATTTTGGGTTGATTTAAATGTTTTGGTTGGTCAAAATTGGGTTTTGATATACACAGAACCACGCCTCCATCTTGATAGCGGGCGCTGTAGAACCAATATTTTTGACCGTTAGTTGTGAATTCGTTTCTGAAGAAGATAGTGTATCTTTCAAGTTGCGGTAGTTGTTGGTTGGGGCGACAATTTTTATCGATGTTGATTTCGGTGGTTGATGGCTGTCGCTGGGCGAAAACTGCTGGGATGCTGGCGGTGGCTAAGACTGCTGAGATAATGGCGGTGATTGTGGGCGATCGCATTTTCATGAATTATACTCCCGTTTTTTGATTTTCTTTGAACCGTAGATGCACGCAAGTTAACGCAGATGTCGGAAAATTAATCTTTGTTACGATCGAGGTTTTGTTGGATTCTAAATTTTCTTATTTTTCTCGAATAACTTGATACATTCTGTCAGCCTTTGTCTGCCATTTACCTGAGTGTCTGAACCATTGAGTCTCTGAAAACTATTTAAATCTATAGATTTAATCTGATAAAGTTTATGTCCTGCGGGGTCGTCCGTGAACTCAATCACGGTGGGATGGATCATAGTGTTTTTATTGACATTACCTCGAAAACAGTAACGATAACTTGTATTTCTTTGGTAGCCAAATCCTGTGACAGTCTTCTTGGATTTCCTTAAGAATATGTACTCTTTACCGGGCTGATTTGTTTTGCTTGTTTGTCCGTAAAAGTAGTCGCCATTGGGGATGCTTTGAATGGTCGGTGTGGATTGTGCTAAGATTGGGAGGGAAGCTACACTAAAAATTAGTAAGTTGATTGTGAAGCTTAAGGGCGATCGCATTTTCATCATTGTTTATCTCTGTAAATATTTCTCTAATTCGGCTGTGCGCTGTTTAGTAGCTCGTTCCAAACACTCATTCAGAAAGCCTTGAAACCCGCTACCACCGCGATTTCTATACACTTCAAATTCGCAGCTATTATCTCGCACTTTGATCCAGCCTAACTGAGCTTCCGCAAGTAGGGCTTTCTCTTCCTTGCTCAATTTAGCAGCCAGTTGCTTGTAAACCTCGTTCAGCCGTTTATCCGAGGCTTCGTACCTTAACCTAATACAAGATCTGACTTGTGCATCTCCTTGGGGGCGATCGCAATTAATCTGTTGAGCGATCGCAGAGTGCTCAGATTGTGCGAAAACTGATGTTGTAGCTAACATTGTCAAAAGCGCGATTGACCAAAAGAGCGATCGGCTTTTCCTTAAATTTCTTTTCATTGCCCTTAAACACCTATTTTACGAATTCTCTTAACACAAGACAGATTTGATATAATAAATTTAAAACTTTTTTTGATATTTGGCTGTTCGCCCTGTCGATGGGATTGCCAAAGTATATTTGATAGCTGCATCTACTCTCGCCATATTTGACCAAGTACCAATTTTGCGATCGATTTCAACTTCTAGAAGCGTCACCAGATTGTCTGTCATGATTACGGAATCAGCTAACAATCGTGTTTGCTGGCCCTCCGGTGTTGCTAGGGAAACAAAAACCCGGCTTGGGTGTCCTGCGCGGGCTAAATTGCTAGTAATCATCGCTGTAATAGTTTGTCCTAAACCAGTGCCCAGATTGTCCGCTTGAACTATCAAAACTGGACGGCGTTTCGCAGTCCGCAAATCAGCGTTGGGAAACAAAGCCAGCACTACATCACCTCGCCTATAAAGCATCGTAAGCATCCATTTCAGGTCGTTCCCAATCCTCTGCAAACCTGCTCAACCTTACCCGTAAATCTCCTGCTTGTTGCCGATCGATACCGAGAGATTGCAGCTCTACTAATCCTGATTCTGCCAGAAAAGTAACGATAACTTTCCCTTCAGTTAAGTCGCCCGGAGTTTCTAATAACACAACTTTGCCGTCTCGATATATACCCTTTACTGATTTTAACATTTTAGTTTTATGCCTAATGACTCATTGACATTTTAGCTTCGTTTACCATATCTAGCACTTCAGGGAGATATTTTTTGGGATGGGTACTTTTCAAAAGCGGCTCCTACCAAGGATAAAGCCACCATTGGTGCTGTTACCGCCCTCAAGATTCTCCTACCCAAAGAAACAGGTTCAAAACCAAACTCGATCGCCCTTTCCACTTCTCCATCAGTCCAGCCGCCCTCCGGGCCAATAGCAATCGCGATCGATAATTCTCCCCGATAATCTTGCTCCCCCCTTATTAAGGGGGGCTGGGGGGGATCTTCCCCATCTTGCTCCCCCCTTAGCAAGGGGGGCTGGGGGGGTTCTAAACCAATCAAACAATCCCACAAATGTCGATTATCCCCGCGAGCCACACAAATAAATCGATGTTTTTGACAGCAATCTTTTACCGCCAAATCAAAGGAAAGAGGCTCATAAACCGTCGGCACAATTTGACGTTCCGACTGTTCCGCCGCCTCCGCAGCAATTCTTCTCCAGCGATCGACCTTTTGAGCGCTTGGTTTGAGCAAAGTGCGATCGCTCGTTACGGGCACAATACTTGCCACGCCCAACTCCGTCGCCTGCCGAACAACCTCGTCAAAGGCGTTTCCTTTGGGCAAAGCGGCGATCAAAGTTACTGCGACCGGAAGCTCCCTGTTAACGGCAATCTCCTCTTTTATCGAGGCAAATAACCCGGTTTCCTGGGCTTTTAGAATTGCTGACCACCAATGTCCTCGGCCGTCCATTGCTATAAATCGATCGCCCGCTTGCAACCGCAAGACGCGATTTAAATAATGCTGTTGTTCTTTTGTTAAGTCGATTTTGTTAGCACTAATTTGGGCTGCGGTAACTGCTAATCTTTGTAATTGAGCCATGAGATTTTGGATTGCTCGTTTTATATTAGATTTTTTTATTTAACCGCAGAGGGCGCAGAGAGCGCAGAGGAAGAGAGGAGATAGACTGTTTACCGCTCAACTAAACCTACTCAAACCTACTCAAAGGCTTAAAGTCCAGTCATTCGTAGTGGGTCAAGCACCACAGGGTCAAACGGCTGACCCTTTATTCCTTGGTCTAAGACATCAGGAATTACTTTTCTAATGATATTAAATGAGCCATTCACATCAGCATTTAATAACTTACCCTTTGCTGTTTTATACAATCCTCTCGCTATTCTCTTTCCCTGAAACACAGGTTTTTTTCCCCCATATTTAGGTAGAGCATCTCCATCTACAGCACTGGCTTGAGATGTATACGATTCTTCTGTTATGACTACTTTAATTCCTTTTAATTTGGCTTTATACGTCAACATTTCTATTAACCTATAATGAGGAATGCTCACAAATTGTTGATTATTCCTTTTGCCTAAATTAATCTCTTGTTTCCAAGTAGGATTATGTCCAATTACTAAGATTCCTATTTGATGCTCCGTACACCAATCTATCACTATTTTACTGGCTGTATGTAGATAGTTGTCTACTCTACAGTTGCGTTTATGAGTGAGTTTTTTTAATCTTTGAGATTGGGTTTGATTCTGCTTGATTTTTAGCTCAGATTGTAAACAGGAACGTTGTTTATTGTAAAAGGTGTTAATAGCTTTTAGTGGTCTGCCTTTAATTAAAAGAGGTCTGAGACCTGTTTGATTGGTAGTTACAGCCATTAGGTTATTAACTCCTAAGTCTATACCTGCTATTTGTTGATAATTGGTTGTCTCCTCTGCTTTTTCATAAACTATTTCTACTACATAACAACTACTCTTCGGCACAATTCTCGCCTCTATTATTTCCTCTACTGATGTCGGAATTTGTATTTCACTCATTGAGAGCTGACAAATTCCTTTTTTTAAGGCTTTTTTCGAGATTGATTCGTGAGAATATGGAAGGATATTGCGCCCTTTGGTTTTATGTTTGTATCTAGGGATTTTGGGTTTACCTAAGAATTTTTCAGGATGTTTCTGCCAAGCTTTTAGAGCTTTAAAATAACTTGTCCATGCTGAATCTAATCTTCGGATGATTTGCTTGCTAACTTTTGTTGGTAGGGCTTTGTAGTCTATAGTTTGGGATAGTTGGTGGTAAAGTTGGTTAAAGTTTAATTTCTGGTTCTGTTGAAAAAAGTGCTGACGATAATGATAATTAGCTAGGTTAAACAAATTTTTCGACAAAAAAGCCTTGTGGTCAATCTCTGACCAGAAATGATGCTTCTTTGTGATAATATGACGTTCAACTAGCTTCATGTTCTGATTATACTACCAGTTGGCTTTTCTGAAAACTCCCAGCAAAAACTTACTCACTATTGGCATTTTGCTATAAACATGAGTAGTATTGAGGAGAATTAGCTAGATTTTTGGGAGCTGCATCAACCCCGATTTATTTCTTAGTCCGCGCAGGCGGACATCGTTTGTATAGAAGCGATTTCAATCGCCGTTTTTATCTAAAAAAAAACTGTTCAGAAACAATAAAGGCAAAGCATTTACAACCGGAATTATTTGACAAATTCAAGGTTTTTTCTGCAAATGCTCTGCCCTTATGTTACTTTGGTCTGAACTTTATCTGATGCGATCGAAAATTGACAATCGAAAATCGGCTTATCCTTCCTCCTTAATCTTCTTCAAATAAGTGGAAATTGCCTCTGTAGCTAGCTGCGTGATAGGCTTGCCCTGACGGGCTGCTTCTTCCTTGAGCTCGTTGTAGATTTCATCGCGGACGCTGATGCGACGGCGGACTTTGCCACCGCCAGCAGTGGCTGTCTCGTTTTCATCGCCGTTACTAGACGTAACATCTAAATCATTAATCTCAGTTGTCATCGAGTCAGCAGATTGGTGATTGGTTACAAATTGACGGATAGATTCTAACCCAACGCGATCGCAAAAATCGCCAAAACTCTCGCTTTGTTGCCGTTTTTGCTTGAAATAAACAAAAATTGGCTCGAAAAAAGCTTCAAAATCATTGACGTGCAGCTTTTCCTCAATGGGTTTTGCCAGCCGGGTTTGTGAGGGAGAACCGCCCAGCCAAATCTGGTAAGATTCCGGGAAACTCCCAACAAATCCCAATTCTGCCATATAAGGGCGAGCGCATCCATTGGGGCAGCCAGTCATCCGCACTACAAAATGCTCGTCTGGTAAGCCAACTTTGGTCAAAATCGCCCGAATCCGCTCTAAAATGCCGGGAATCGCGCGCTCGGACTCGGTAATCGCTAGCCCGCACGTGGGAAATGCCGGACAAGCCATAGAATAACGTACTAAGGGGTCGATCGCAGTTTCCGCTTGAATGCCGCGGCGATCGAGTATTCCCTGAATTTCTGATTTGATATCCGGCGAAATATCGTAAATCGTCACGTTTTGGTGCGGTGTCACCAGCAGAGGCAAATTGTACTTCTGCACGATTTCCCGCAAAGCCGTTTTTAGCTGAAACGAGCCTTCATCCTTAATCCGACCGTTTTCTACGGAAATGCCGACAAACAGTTTGCCGTCGCCTTGTTCGTGCCAGCCCAAGAAATCAAAATACTTCCACTCAGGCAGAGGTTTAAACGCTTCTAGCGGTTTGCCAAAATATTCGGCTACTTTTTCTTGGAACCACTTGACGCCTTTGTCGTTAATCAGGTATTTGAGTCGGGCGTGTCGTCTGTCTGTGCGATCGCCAAAATCTCTTTGGGTTGCTACAATTGCCTTGACCAAATTGTAAACATCATCCTTGGCAACATAGCAAATCTCGTCCGCAACGCGAGCAAAAGTTTCTTCTTTGTTGTGAGTGCGCCCCAAACCGCCGCCGGCAAACACGTCAAAACCTTGCAACTCGCCAGCTTCATTGGTAATTACCACCAAGCTCAAATCCTGAGAGTACAAGTCTATTGAATTGTCTCCCGGTACAGTAACAGAACACTTGAACTTGCGCGGCATATAATGCTCGCCGTAAATCGGCTCTTCCTTGTCGTCGCTAAAGATTGTGCCGTTCGCGTTTTGCTGTCTGGCGGCCTTAACTGCGGGGTCTTCCTCAGCGGAAATAGCCTTTTCGCCATCGAGCCAAATTTCGTAATAAGCACCGGTTTGCGGTGTCAGCAAATCGGCGACATTGTTGGCGTATTGCAAAGCATACTGGTATTCTGGGCGATTTTTGTAAGGTGCTGGCGGTGCCATGACGTTGCGGTTCAAGTCGCCGCAAGCTCCCAAGGTTGACCCCATATTTTTAATAATTGAGGAAAACACTGCTTTAAGATTTTTTTTCAGCACGCCGTGAATTTGGAAACCTTGGCGGGTTGTGACGCGCAGCGTGTGGTTGCCGTATTCTTCTGATAGCTTGTCTAACGCCAAGAATAGCTGGGGTGGAACTAACCCGCCGGGATTGCGGGTGCGGAGCATGAACTGATAGTCTTTTTCTTGTCCTTTAACTCGATTGTCGCGGTTGTCTTGCTGGTACGAGCCGTGAAATTTGAGAATCTGAATCCCGTCTTCGGTGAAGTGGGTTGTTTCTTGTAACAGTTCAGTCGCAACGGGTTCTCGTAAATAGTTGCTGCGTTCTTTGAGACCTTCTGATTTCGAGGGCTTGCGCGCCGCAGCGGTTGAATTGGTAGATGTGATCATGGGAATGTATAGTGCCAGTTATAATTAGATAAAGGTCGATCGAATATTTCTTGACAATTGGACAGTTGACAAATTTGCACTTGACAAATTTCCTCAGAAATGCTGTGGCGGATCTGTTGACAACCCGGTTAAGAACTAAGTTAATAACGGTAATCCGGTAGGAATTCTGATGTTGTTCTATTTTAACACGTTCGAGCCCGGGCCCCAGAAATTGTAATTAAGAGTTTATACTTTGGCTAGCTTAACTGCTGGAAACTTTAGAAATAATTAACCTCAACCTTTAAAACTATGTCACTGTATGACGAAGACACCTTTGTGGTATTAGAAACAAACCAGCCGGAGCAGTTTTTGACGGCGGTGGAACTATTAGAAAAGCTGAAAGCGGTCTTATCCCAGGAACACGAAGATTTGCCGGCTGATGTGGTAAAATTTCCTTCGGTGGAAGCTCAAGCTAAGTATTTAATTGATACTTATTGTGAATTAGATGTCGGGCCTGGAAAGTTTTTGCAGTGGTATGCAGTGCGATTGGAAAAATAATTTTGGGAATCGGGCATTGGGCATTGGGCATTGGGCATTGGGCATTGGGCATCAAGAATTGGTTATTACAACCAACAAGTAACAAATAACAAATAACAAGTAACAAGTAACAACAAACAAAAATAACCAACAACTAACTCATGCCCTATGCCCTATGCTCCATGCCCCATGCCCAATTCCCAATTAATCTTCTAACTGTTGAACAGATGATACTTCAACGGCGGTAACATCGATCGTACCGGGCGGCGTCAAACGGCTAAAATGACCTTCCTCTATTTTCAGAGGTTCACCGCAGTTGGCACACTGAAACTGAGTTTGATTTAAAGCTGTGAATTCGTACTGACAAACAGGACACTTGTCTTCAATTAAATTGCGTTTCAGCCACCACTGAAGCGCGAAAAATCCTACCACAGGAGTCAGCAGCAACAAACCTACTACAATCAACAATGATTTAACTACCCAACCCAAACCAATTGACACCAACACGCAGGCGATGCCCAGCAATATCAGCCAATTGCTAATACGGGGTAGGTTTAAAGAGATTTTGGGGGTGCCTTGGTTCACGGTGGTCTCCTTTGGTGTCTTTTCAGGTAGGCATAACTCTATCAGTTGACAGTTGACAGTTGACAGTTGACAGTTACTGTACGGGAATCAAATTGTACTAATAAATTTAGATAGTGTTTGAGCTAATTTTCCTATTATACATTGAGAAACTGCCCTCTACGTCATAAATTAATCTGGGCGATCTATCTGAAAAATCCCAATTAGAGATTGACAAAGGGATTGAAAACTGAACGCTGCGAGGGTTTGTTCCCTCAACCAATGCCGATCGCACTTTTTATCTTTTCCTCGCAGCATTTCCACACAAGCAACCGCTACTGCTGCCGGATCTCGGTGAGGAACTCGCCATCCCAGTTTACCATCTTGCAGCGGATCGGCAGATCCGTCCGCGTCCCCGGCGAGCACTGGTATTCCGCAAGCTAGAGCTTCCAAATACACTATACCGAAGCCTTCCTGGGAGGGCATTACATAAGCATCGGCTAACTGATAATGTGCTGCTAAATCTGCTGTCGGTACAAAACCCGCAAATATAACTCTTTCGGCAACTCCCAAATCGGTGGCGAGTTTTGCTAATCTAGGGCGATCGTCCCCGCGTCCAATAACCAAGTATTTCACATTGGGAAAACTTTTGGCAATTTCCGGCAAAGCTTGAATTGTGACATCGACGCCTTTGTAACTATCGGTCGATCGCAATCGGGCTACAGTCATCAATATTTTAGCACCAGTCAGATCGTACTTTTCTAATAAATGCAGCGGTTTGGGACCGATAGTAAATAGTTTTTCATCTACAGTACAAGGCACTATTTGGAATTTCTCGGGATTTAAGTTGTTGAGTTCGCAAGTGCGATCGCGCGTGTACCTGCTAATCGTCCAAATGCGATCGGCTTGTCTCATTGCTATTTGATATTTTAGCGGAAGTGTTTCCCAAACTTCCTTGCCGTAAGTTAAAATCGTGTAGGGAATTCCCAACGGCTGGCATAATGTTTGAATCAGCGGTGCAAGTTTGATGTGACCGCAGAAAACCCGTTGAGGTCGTTTTTGCACCAAGCAGGTTAGCAATTTGGTGGCAAACTTAAAACGGCCAAGCCAAGCGGGATCAGTTTTTAGGTAAGAGAATTTGAGATTTTTGGACTCGAAGGGATTGTGACAATCTGGCCCATCTCGCAACAGCAAAATTTCTGCTTGTGGCGGAAGGTTGTTGGCTGCGGTTAGTGACAAATAAGCTTTCAGGATGTCTTGAATGTAGGATTGAATCCCGCCTTCGCTGGAAAATATTTCTAGGAAACAGAATAGGTGATTTGTCGATCGCATTTTTATTTAGATTTGATAGATAAGAAGACACGGCGGTTGAAACCGCGTCTATACAAGCGAAACCCGCCTCCGCGGGTTGAAGATAAAAGACACGGCGGTTGAAACCGCGCCTATACAAGCGAAACCCGCCTCCGCGGGTTGAAGATAAAAGACACAGCGATTGAAATTACGTTATTCTCTTTAGTCCGCGGAGGCGGACATCGTTTGTCTAGGCGCGGTTTCAACCGTACGTCCTATCTTAACTTTCATCTGGGCCCTAACTTTCATGTCGCCCAAAAAACAAAAAGCCCCTAAACATCGCTGGTTAGGGGAGAAAATTATCAGGGTGCATCTACTAATGTGGTTAGTATAGCATCCTTTTGTGGGGTGTCACCCATCATGGGTGACACCAACGCAGTTTTTTCGATGAGAATAAATTATATTTGAGGTGCTAAATGATTGCCAAAGCTTGTATGTCCGATCGCATTGTCGCTGTTAACCTAAGATAGGACTGACGCAAAAATCCTCAGAAAGCCTGTAGATTCGTAGATCTATGCTCGCGAAAGCCGATATTTTTCCAGAAATCGGGTTGGCGATCGGCAAGTCCTATATTATTTAAAATAAATCCGTGCTAGACCTCAAATTAATCCGAGAAAATCCGCAAGCCGTACAAGAGGGCCTCAACACTCGCGGAGGCAATCACGAAATCGAGCCAATTCTGCAACTAGACAAACAGCAGCGGGAGCTCGAAGGTAAGCGATCGCAACTGCAAGCCCGCAGCAACGAAATAGCCAAACTCATCGGGCAAAAAAGAAAATCGGGTTTACCCCTCGAATCTCCCGAAATTCAGACTCTGCAAGCCGAAGGTAACGAAGTCGGCACGCAGTCGAACGAATTGCAAGCACAGGAAAAAGACTTAAAAGCTCAAATAGAAGCCTTATTGTTACCATTGCCGAACTTGCCCGGTAAGTCAACTCCGATCGGCAAAAATGAAGATGAAAACGTCGAAATCCGGCGCTGGGGAGACGAATACATTCCCCAAAATCCCGAGATTTTGCCCCACTGGGAAATCGGCGAAAAATTAGGAATTATCAACTTTGAACGGGCAGTAAAAATCGCTAGTCCCCGCTTTGTCACGTTAGTTGGCGCAGGTGCAGCCCTGGAAAGAGCGATTATTCAATTCATGCTCGATCGCCATACAAAAGCTGGTTATGTAGAAGTAATTCCCCCACTTTTAGTTAACACCGAATCCCTCACTGCTACAGGTCAATTGCCGAAATTTGCTGAAGAAAGTTTTAAGTGCGATCAAGACGATTTATGGTTAATTCCTACTTCTGAAGTTCCGGTGGTGAATTTGTACCGAGGTGAAATCTTGACAGCAGAACAGTTGCCAGTTTATCACTGTTCTTTCACTCCTTGTTTTCGCCGGGAAGCCGGAAGTTACGGTAAGGATACGCGGGGATTGATTCGGTTGCACCAATTTAATAAGGTGGAGTTGGTGAAACTGGTGCATCCGAGTACCTCTGAGGCTGAGCACGAAAAGCTTGTGCAGGATGCTGAAGGAGTTTTGCAGGCGCTGAAATTGCCCTATCGGGCGATCGAGCTTTGTACCGGCGACTTAGGTTTCGCGGCGGCAAAAACCTACGATTTAGAGGTGTGGCTGCCTTCTGCGGGCAAATACCGCGAGATTTCGAGTTGTTCCAATGTCGCAGATTTTCAAGCGCGGCGGGCAAATATTCGGTTTAAAGAAGCGGGGAAAAAAGGTACTCAATTCGTGCACGCGCTTAACGGTTCCGGTTTAGCTGTGGGGCGGACAATGGCGGCTATTTTGGAGAATTACCAGCAGCCGGATGGGACGG
Organism: Microcoleus sp. PH2017_34_RAT_O_A; assembly: GCF_020737885.1. Lineage (NCBI taxonomy): Bacteria > Bacillati > Cyanobacteriota > Cyanophyceae > Oscillatoriales > Microcoleaceae > Microcoleus > Microcoleus sp. PH2017_34_RAT_O_A. The sequence goes on from NZ_JAEQDD010000035.1 coordinate 39,802, forward strand.
TAAAAGTGCCGGAAGTTCTCCAATCTTATCTCGGTCGCGAGGTTTTGTAAACTACGAAGACACGGCGGTTGAAACCGCGTCTATACAGACAAAACCCGCCTCCGCGGGTTGAAGACAAAGGCGGTTGCGAGGTATTGTAAACTACGAAGACACGGCGGTTGAAACCGCGTCTATACAGACAAAACCCGCCTCCGCGGGTTGAAGGCAAAGGCGGTTGAAATTAGGCGATCTTCTTGAGTCCGCGGAGGCGGACATTGTTTGTGTAGGCGCGGTTTCAACCGCCGACTCAAACGGGGTTTCTGACTTACAAATTTTTTAGTGCTTCCTTGATATCCAGCGCCAAAAATCTATCCAACGCTAAATACATCCAATAAAGAGATAACTGAGCATCACTGTTAGTCTTTTGAAACCCCAAAGCATAGGACATTTTTTCATAGCTGGGGTGAATAATTAACGTGTACAAGTCGCAAAGATTGGGAAAATCTGTTTGGATTTCTACTAAAATTTTTTGTACATCCTCAATCAAAGTAATTCGGTATTCTTCTAAATATTTCGGATCGATTACCCAACAGCGGACAAACACTGACTGGCAATTCCGATCTCCTGGTAGCGCCATCTTGAAAGGATCGATATCAGAAACAGAACTTAAATGCAGGCTTTTGCTCGGAGCACTAAAAAAATTAACATCCGATTCGCTAGCGGTGGGATAAAGTAAGTAAAATCCGACTGGATTAAGATTGTCGCAGCGACGCAAAACTCGCATTCCTTTTGAATATTGAGCAGCCGAAAGCCGAATAACTTTAGCAATCTTTTGTGGAACTGCGTTCGTACTGCGGTTCATCCAGTTATAATAGCTTGCTAGTAAATTAGCGACGGGAATTGCATCGCACCGAGGGTTAAAATCATCTAATTTGAGTTTGACTGAATTTTCGGGCTTCGGCGGATCTAAAATTTCTGGGATGGGTTGAATTTTAATTGCTGTAGCGTTTCCGTCAAAGTGTTTTTCGATCAATCCGAGTGCTTCTAGTTTATCTAACATCATGCCGGCGGCGCGATCGCTCCCGCGATCGGAATCCGAGTAAAATAGTTCTGCTGCTTCCCGGTGAGTGCACTGCACTTCTGTGGCTGGTAATTCCAGTTTAGTCAGCGGCGGTTTGACGCGGGGCTGGCTTTCCTGAAGCTGTTTCACTGATAAGTAAATCCAAAGTCTGACGAAGCATTCAGCCCTAGTGCGAGTGACGCCTACTCGTTTCATCAACAGGGAAACAGCAGCGCGGCGCTGAGATTGAGAATACCAACTATCTAGTTTTGCAATATCCATTTCAGTCGGGAAGCAGGGAAGGAACTCTAGTTATATTTTGGCTTAATTTTACAAAAAACTTCACCCCGCTTCATGTTACTTGTTGCCGCTGTTGCTGAACTTGTCTGATTTCCCCTGACTCTACAATACAACTGGTTGCTCCTTGCAGGTTCAGTGCTTCACAAAGCACAATCAATTTTAGATATTTTCAGGCTTGATTTAAGTATGTCGTTGAACAGTTGACAGTTGACAGTTGACAGTTGACAGTTTGAGAGCGGCCTCTACCCTTAAGTCCGAGGATTGGAGTAATGAATAGTCTGATTTTAATTTCTC
>NZ_JAEQDD010000035.1:41445-76216 GCF_020737885.1 Microcoleus sp. PH2017_34_RAT_O_A
TGACAGTTGACAGTTGACAGTTGACAGTTTGAGAGCGGCCTCTACCCTTAAGTCCGAGGATTGGAGTAATGAATAGTCTGATTTTAATTTCTCCCGATCGGGCGGGCTTTCAACCAATTCTTTCTGGTTAAATTGATTTACACTCACTTACTTACTTACTTACTTAACAAACAACGAACTCGACTAAATTAGTATTTTGAGAGGTTTAGGGTATGCACAGCGCTTATATCAATCGGATTGGGAAATTTTTGCCGGGAGAAGCGATTAATAATGATGAGATGGAGGAGTATCTAGGCAAAATTGCCGATCGCCCTTCGAGAGTCAGACAGCGCATTCTCAACAGTAACGGGATTAAACAGCGCTATTACGCGATCGACAAACAGCAGCAAACACTCTATTCTAACAGCCAAATGGCAGCGTTTGCTGTCCGGGATGCGATCGCCCAGGCAAATTTGGAACCAGGGGCGATCGACTTATTAGCCTGCGCCACCACTTTACCAGACTTATTAGTACCAGGATTTGCCAGCACAGTACATGGGGAACTTTCCGAACTATCTCCCCTAGAAATAGTTTCAACTCAAGGAGTTTGCTGCGCCGGAATTACCGCCTTAAATTACGTCGCATCTCAACTCGAACTCGGCAAAAAACAAACAGCCATCGCTGTAGCCTCCGAATTTCCCTCGCGCCTGTTCAAAAACAGCAAATTTGAAGTAGAAACATCAGTCCAAGCCGGAAAACCCCTACCTTTCGATACAGAATTTCTGCGTTGGATGCTATCCGACGGCGCCGGAGCATTTTTGCTCCAAAACCATCCGAATGCCTCAGGAATTAGCTTAAAAATAGAATGGATTGAATTGATTTCCCACGCCAACGCCTATCCAGTTTGTATGTATTCAGGATTAGCAAACGAAACATCAACCAAAAGCTGGTTAGATTATTCATCCTACCTCGATGCAGCCACAGCCGGAGCCTTTGACTTGCGGCAAAATATTCGCTTGCTAGACAATGTAATGAAATTAGGCGTTGAAGGTTGGCTGGGCTTGATTAAATCAGGGAGAGTTTGTCCGCAGGAAATTGACTGGCTGCTGTGCCACTATTCCTCTCACTTTTTCCGGGGACAAATTGTCGAACTTTTGGAACAAGCAGGCTGCATGATTCCCGAAGAAAAATGGTTTACTAACTTGTACTCGCGGGGAAATACAGGCTGCGCCTCGATTTATTTAATGTTAGAGGAATTGTTCAATTCGGACAAATTAAAGCCCGGACAAAAAATATTTTGTTTTGTTCCGGAAAGCGGTCGCTTTACTACGGCATACATGATGTTAACTGCTGTGGAAAGCACCAATAAACCTATGATTTCTCAAATGTCTAAATCTGCTGATTTTCCCGAAGCTTCCCCTCTCGAAAGTGTTAAACCGGAAATGCTTTACTCTCCGCAAGCTTATTTGTTGCGGGAGTTAGCCTGGATTTGGCTGAGATTCGATCGCGAAATTCGTTCCGTTCCCATTGTCCGCAAATTGTACCGGGGAGAGTTTACAATAGAAGACTATCAAGCTTTGCTGTGCAATCTCCGCCCGCAAGTTGTGGAGGGAGCTCGCTGGATTGCTCGGGCTGCATCTAACATGACTGACTTTCGTTTGCGATCGACTTTTATCGGCCACGCCCAAGACGAACACCGCGACTATCAAATGTTAGAACGGAATTATGTTTCTGTCGGCGGCGAGTTGTCAAAAATTGTGGAATATGATAAGAATATTGGCAGCGAAGCACTGTCAGCTTTTATCTTCCACCAAGCATCGCGGGAAAATCCGGTTGATTTAATTGGCAGTATGTTTATCATCGAAGGATTGGGAAATCGGTTGGCGGGAAAGTGGGCAAAACAAATCAAAGAAACTCTCGGTTTGCAAGACGAACAAGTATCGTTTTTAGCTTATCACGGAGCTAATGACGAGTCGCATTTAGCCAAATTAGAAAATTTGATTAATGCCGAATGGATGACAGAGGACATCGCCCGTCGTATTGTCAAAACCGCCCGCGTCACTGCTCGTTTATATCTATTGCAATTGGAGGAAATCCGCTAATGCAAAAGCTGCAAAAACAAGATATCAAAACTCTTCCCGACGAGCAGAAAGTCCCTTACGCTACCAAACCGTACAACCGCCGAGATCCGAATGTTTGGGATGTCCTGTTTTGCGATCGGTCAATTCCCGTCGATTTAGTTGCAAAAGCATATATGATGCGGGATTTGCAAAACTGGACTCGCAATTATTTGCTCATCCCGATCAAAATAATTGCTAACTTGTTGCTAGCGGTAATTATGATAGCAAAGCGTTTGTTGCCGTTTCAATTTCGTGCTTACACTTTAATGCACAAATCGGCTGCATTTTTCCTAAATAACTTTGTCTCGCCCGAAGCTTGTTATTTAATTGTGCGGCACATCAGCATCGGCTCCAACATTATCAACTTCTTAATTGACAACGGCCCGGATACCGAGATTGAAAAGTCAAAACTTTATCCGCGCACAGTTAGCGATTTAGCTGACAATGCCTTTCTCGAACACGACTTAATTTTGTATAACTTTGTCTGGGACTACAACCAAGCAATACTGACAAATCCCAACTGGTTGCAGCTTGTCCAAAAACGCGGAATTAATTATGATAGCATTCAACCTGTAACAGTTGCAATAGATTTTGAAAGACCGAGGTGGCTGAGGATTTTGGATTTAGAATCTGCGATCGAATTGTTTAAAGTATTTTATTCTCTCTGTTTGACTAGCGACGAATTTGCGCGAGCGGTGATGTCGCTTCAGTTAGATGAAAACTTCGGAGTGTACGTCAGCGAGATTACCGGAAATCATGACTGGAATCATGTAATTGTCAACCGCCATCCGCTAGCGCCCAACAGTCCGTTTAATGCGGCACGCGACTTGTTTTTGCACGGAATAATTTCGGAATATCTCTATCGGTACTTAGAACTACAAAAACAGATGAGCAATGCTGAAAATTAGGGTGCATCAGCTCTAGAATAAAAACACTCAAATAGGTTCGTAGTGAGGACTTCAGTCCGCATAATTTCAAGATAACTAAATGCCTCACTACAAAAAATTTTACTAAGGATAATTGAGTGATATGATATAATACCATTTATAAAAAATGTGGCAACTATAAAATTGTTGGCCGGAGTGAAACGGAGGGTTGTTTAGTGCACCCAATGTGTAAGGTGCGTCGCCCACCGATTTTTACTCTTTTTTAGAGATTGTCGAGGGATCCACACCCTGCATATACTCTTGCATTAATTTGGCAAATTGGTATAATTTGATTTGCTTAATCATCGAAAACCTCTAAGCTGAGCCACCCAACAAGTTGCCAAACATTCTTGATTTTAAGATAAAATCAATAAAAAATCTCAAGCCAGTGCTAGCTGTGGTTGTTCTGCTAATTTCGACAAATCATGATAGATCACAATCCACTTACCTGTAATCGGATCGCGGTAAGTAATAAATGGATTAGATTTTAAAGGTTTATTGCAAGGTTTAGCTGCCATTTCTACACACTCCAAATAAATCGTATTGAATAATTCTACAACGCCATACTTTTAATGATCGCCTGTTTTGCAGAATATCCGGGTGATTGTTGCCTCAACAACAGGTGATATTTCAGGCATTTTATGGTGACAGATAGCACTATGTAGTGTGATTGAAAAATTCATTTATAGTGAGCGGTATCACAAAAAAACTCCGAAAAACAATTCTGCCTCGTGCCTTTTATCGTCTATCTTCAAAAGGCCGACTATTTTCCGCAAAAATCTGATATTATTAAGTAAGGTAAAGACGTTTATCAGAGATCTCCTCACAAACTTATGGCGCTATTTGGATTTGGCAAAAAGTCGAGTCTGCCGTCTCCCCAAGACGCATTGCCGGGACGGGCAGAGTTGATGCCGATACCGGCAACTCACTTTGTTAATGGCAATCCCCTCAAGCCTCCGTTTCCAAACGGCATGGAAACTGCGATGTTTGGCCTGGGCTGTTTTTGGGGCGCGGAACGCAAATTTTGGCAGGAAAAAGGTGTTTTTTCGACTGCGGTTGGCTACGCTGCGGGGATTACTCCGAATCCTACTTACAATGAAGTTTGCAGCGGGATGACGGGACATAATGAAGTTGTTTTGGTTGTGTTCGATCCGAAAGTAGTGAGTTACGAAACGCTGCTAAAAGTTTTTTGGGAAAGTCACAATCCGACTCAGGGAATGCGTCAGGGTAATGATTCGGGTACTCAATATCGATCGGGCATTTACACGTATTCAGCCAGCCAAAAGCAGCTAGCTGAAGCTTCGCGGGATGCTTACCAGCAAGCTTTGACGCCCGCTGGTTACGGTAAGATTACTACTGAAATCATTGATGCTCCTGAGTTTTATTACGCAGAAAGCTATCACCAGCAGTATCTTGCTAAGAACCCTAACGGTTATTGCGGTTTGGGCGGTACTAAGGTTTGTTTGCCTGCTATGTCTCAGGCTTGAGAGTTTATCCGGCTTGATGGGGACACAATCATGTTCGTTGGTGTTAATTTAATCTCAAATGTAGTCACAGACATCTGTCTGACGATTAAGGCCTGATCCCCCCTAGCCCCCCTTAAGAAGGGGGGGACAGGAAGTTATCAAAGTCCCCCTTATTAAAGGGGATTTAGGGGGATCGGGCCTCAGATAAAAGCGAGATTTCTCAGGCTTCAGACTTGATTTGACACTATGAACACTGCTGTGTCCCTAGAAGATAGGGCTAGAATTTCGCCACAAACAGCGGAATGTGTTAGTAGTTGAAAATAGGTGAGAAATGCTGACGGCTGTTGTAATTATCAATTTAATGATATCTCTGGTCTGTTTTTATATCGCTGCGAAAGTGTGGAAAATTAGACGGACGATCGCACGTTTTGAAGTTCGGATCGCAGCAATCGAGCGCTGTAGCAGCAATGTCCTGGCAAAATCGCCGAATTTCTTGGCTAAAAGGCAGCAAGGTGCTCACCAATTACGCCGGGATTATCAACAACTGGAATCGCAACTGCAACAGGTTCAGCAACTTTTGGGATTGCTGGGTTTGGGGCGGATGCTTTGGCTCAGGCGCGATTCCCTACGGGATAGCTTCGCTTCACGACCTTTGAGGTAAGGTATCCTAAAGTTGTATGGAGAGAAGTTATAAAAATGTCAAGTAAACGTTCGGGATTATTTATTGGCGGTCTGTTGGTGGGTTCGGCGATCGGGGCCGTGACTGGCTTGCTGATGGCACCGCGAACGGGCAAGGAGACGCGGCAGATATTGAAAAAATCGGCCGATGCTTTGCCGGAGTTGGCGGAGGATTTATCGACTAGCGTCCAATTGCAAGCCGATCGACTTTCGGAAACTGCACTGCGAAATTGGGACGAAACTTTGGTTAGATTGAAGGAGGCGATCGCAGCGGGCTTAGAAGCGACTCAGCGCGAACGTCAAACACTGTCGGAAACTGAAGTCGAAGTGACTCCCCCGTCGCGCCCTCCCGTCCGCTAACAAGGTCAGGATCAACCAAAAATAAGGTATTTTAATCATTGTGAGTCGATCGCAATCATTGATTTACTGCAACACTTAGGTCAGCCCCAAATCCGAGATTCAAGTGAGTGACCCCATATTTTGGCTAGGACTTTCGATTTTGCTAGTGGCGGTTAGCCTAACTGCTGTTTTAGTGACTTTAATACCTGCGGTGCAAGCGCTAGCAAGGGCAGCCCGCAGCGTGGAAAAGCTGGCTGACACGCTTTCGCGCGAGTTTCCGCCGACTTTGGAGGCGATTCGGTTGACGGGGCTGGAAATTAGCGAGTTGACGGATGATGTCAGCGATGGGGTGCAAAGTGCGGGGGAGGTTGTCAAACAAGTCGATCGCAGTATTGGTAGCGCGAAGAAGCAGGCGCAAAACGTGCAGGTGACAACTCGCAGCGTGGTGACGGGGATTAAGGCTGCTTGGAAAACTTTAACTCGGAAGCCGCCGATTTCTGGGACAAATCGCCGATCTGATCGATTGTCGCAGAGTCAAAGAAGCGCGATTTCGCTGAGGGATTCGGGTTTGGATGACAGGTATTCTGGGGGTTACGCTGCGGGTGCGGGTAATGGCGAATCGCCACGGTTGAGGAATGGCGAGGGTTCTGGTTTGCCGGCGGATGCTGAAGATTTTGAGGAAGTGCGATCGGGCGATTCTTGATGTTTTGGATAGTAGATCAAGGAAGCCTCGGCGGTTGAAACCGCGCGTAAATCAAGGAAGCCTCGGCGGTTGAAACCGCGCGTAGATCAACGAAGCCTCGGCGGTTGAAACCGCGCGTAGATCAACGAAGCCTCGGCGGTTGAAACCGCGCGTAGGTAGATCGAGGAAGCCTCGGCGGTTGAAACCGCGGCTATACAAACGATGTCCGCCTCCGCGGACTAAGAGAAGAGAGGGTTGATTTGTGGGATTTGTTTGGGTTGTGCGATCGCACATCTAACCGTTTTTATCTAAGTCTTCTTTTTTTGGAGTTTCTGAAGTTGAAGGGAATGTTAACTGAATATTGATATCCATCGATATTGTACTTTGTTCAAGCCAACCTATATTAACTATTTTTACTAATGCTTCTGTCGGCAAAGAATTATTAACTTTAAATTGTGCTGACGACTGAACTTTAAATCCTCCTTCCTCTAGCCGATCGCAAACATTTCTCCAATTTCCCACTGGTTCGTTCGGTAAATCTGCCAGTTTTTTAACATATTGGTATAAAGTCTTACACAGATAAACCTCTGCACTTTTGGGAGTCTGAAACATTTTTTTAGCTATTTCGGCGGGACTGCAACCGGAAAGTAGTCCTCGGAGATAAAGCTTTTCAGTGTCTGTTAGTCCTCTGCGCGATCGGGGAGAGATTTGCCGTTTAGCTTCTGCGAAAGCTTCGTAAAGCCTTTCTAAGTCCCAGTTTTGGGCTGCTTCGGCAAATAAGTCTTCTTTTTGTGCCATTTTCAGATTTTATGATATTTAGCTAACGCTAGCATAACCAAAATTGCTAATGTTCGTTAGTTGACATTTAAATTTACAAAGTGTAATGTTACAGATATCAACTTCAGTTGAGTTCGTTGATGCGGTGTGACGCCGAGTAGGAATACTCAGATTCAACAATGGGCGCGATCGCTGCAACGAACCTCAAAGCTAATATCTGCGAACGTCAGACGGCGCTGGATAAAGTTTTGTAACAAAAAACCAGTATTTTGCATAAAACTTGGGGACTGAGCCTGATAGATAAATAGAGCTTGAGAAGTACCGCTACTGTTGCGGTTCGTCGGGGCTTAGGGTGCATTAGGGCGATCGTTTCAATTAATCTCAAAACTACTATCTCCGAACGTCAGACGGTGCTAGGTAAAGTTTTATAACAAAAAAGCAGTATTTTGCATAAAACTTGCGGACTCAGGCTGATAGCTATATGGAAGTTCACAAGAACCTAGGGCAGCTAAGAAAAATTAGGGAGGACAACCCTTTTAAACTCAGTTTGTGTCTTACTTTTGGGGCTATTGGTGGTAATAATTCCACAGATGGCTGACTGAGACAGGCTCTAGATGATCTGAAAAATCTATTAAACTTTAACCAAAATTCATGCAACTCAAACTTAAGTTAGAACAAACTGGTCAAAGTTGGACGCTGAAGCCAAACGGGAGAGAGTACGTTATTGGCAGTGGCTCAGACTGCGACATTCCTCTACCCAACGTTAATGTTGTGGACACCCGCCATCTGAAATTCAGTTTTAACCAATATACGAATACTTGGCACGTCTGCGACTTAGGTAGTAAAAATGGCACTTTCATTGACAGTCAGCCGATAACTGATTATTCCATCAAAGCTGAAACGCGAATTGCGATCGCTGGTGGAGTTTTATTGGTCGCAACACCTATAGATAACAGCGTGAATGTAACTCAACAACAGACATCACAACCAACTGTTAATCAGAGTAAACCAGTGTCAGCACAGACAATTCCAAGTCCGTCAATCTACTCTCCATCCATACCAATATCGCATCCTGCTACCGTACCGCCACAAAGTTCACAAAGAATTTCACAAGAGCCAGATCGAAAGTTAATTCGAGCCTATTTTGAATGCTTAAGAAAACGCAATAATGCGGCAGTAGTCCTGGAAAGCATTATCAAAAAAGTGGTAGACGACTTTATAGCATCTATCAAGGAAAAGCGATTGCCTCTAGATGGAATTTTGGTCTATGTTTTCATGATGTTAATAATTATTACACTTTTCATTAATACTTGGTACACATTTATGCTAAGTATTATTGCAGTCATTTTATATAATTTCAAAACTCTGCGTCCCCCAATATCAGACGAGCAAATTCAGAAATGGCTAGAATACGATCTGCAACAACTGATTGATATTGGTCAGCAGGAATTGAGAATTGTGGAAGGAAATGGGGAAGATATCGGAAATATAATTGACGGCAAACCGATACGGCTGTTCAGTGGAGTTAGTCAGAAACTAAGCGATTCTAATTTTATTAATTGGAAAGAACTAATAGATACTGTAGGCATAAGTGATTATTTTTGCGAACCCGGAATTGACAAAAATAATAAATATAGCATTTATGACTTTATTGCGATATTTCCGTGTAAAAACTTCATAGCATATTACAGATGTAAGTGGAATTTTATCAGAGGAACCTCATTAAGAGATGAAACTTGTGAGTACCTTTATGATAGTATTGTGTCTGTAAAAACGATCGAAATTTCTTCATCAAATGTTTCACATTTACTAAAAGTTAGTAAAGAGATATATGGAGAAGCAATTCTGATTACGACTACAGATAGCAAGGAAGTTATATTCCCTATAATTGATATTCGCATGATTTCGGAATCAAGTTCAAGATCTTATAATTCAACTGCCAGAGATGCAGCTCACAACATTCGCCAGCAGGTGAGACAAAGAAAACCTGGTTTTATCAGAACAGAATCAGTGAGCGAACGACGCCAGAGTCTTTTTGATTAAATAAACTAACTTGGAGAATTAGTAAAGATGTCTAATACTTTCAACCACGGTTATGCACTGCTCATTGGTGTTGGTGAATGCGCTAACTATAAAAGCTGGTCGCTTCCTGTTACCGTCAAAGACATTAATGCACTTCAATCTATTCTCACAGATCCCAATTTCTGCTCCTACCCAGACAATCAGCAACACATCCGTTTACTTCACGATACTAAGGCTACACGCGATAAGATTTTGGACGGTTTAGTCTGGTTGCAAGAACAAGCTGCTAAAGACTCAGAAGCCACTATTTTTGTGTATTTTTCCGGTCACGGCTTACTTCACGATACTGGTAAATACTATCTAATAACGCACGATGTCGAGCCTTTCGACATCCCAAACACTACGCTTTCGGCTGAAGATTTTAATAGTGCATTACGCCAAATTAAAGCTAAGCGACTGTTCGTTGTAATTGACAGTTGCCACGCACAGGGGATGGCAAGTGCTAAAAGCGAAGAAGTTGTAATGAAACTGCCATCTGGTTTTGTACAAACTGCACCGCCCAAAGAGATAACTGCCAACCTCAGTCAAGGTAAAGGACGAGCGGTTTTTACATCCTGCGATGGAGGGGAACAATCTTACATCCGTACCGATAATAAGATGAGTATCTACACTTACCATCTTATTGAAGCGCTGCAAGGTGGAGGGAATCAGCCTCATGATACCAATGTGTGTCTTTCTAATATTATGAATTATTTAGCGAAAGCTGTGCCGGAAAGCGCCCAGATTCAATGCAACGCTAAACAAACGCCTAATTTCGACATTTCTAGCGAGGACTTTACTGTTGCTGTTGCTATGTTACAAGGTGGCAAAGGTTTGCCGGTAGATGGATGGGAATCTGTGAAGGAAAAAACGGCTGAGAAGATGAATCAAATTATTCAAGCATCAGGCGATCGCAGTATAGCATCTGGTCGCGATGTTGTGGGCAATCAGGGAACGAACACAGGAAATATAGCTCTTGGAGGTGATATTCAAAACAATCATGGCGAAACTATTTATAATACTCAAGGTGGAAAAATGAACGTTGAAAATCGCAATGGGGACACTTACAACCAGCAGGATTCTACTAATTACAACAATCAAGGGGCAAACTTTCACAGTGAAGTCCAATTTGGCGATCGCATTTATCAGACCCCTGAAAAACCAAAAGCAGGTTTTGACAACCTTGTTAAAGGAATTTTTAACAAGTATCGATATTTAGAAAACCTGGAGCCTTATGACGCTGATGATGTCTGGAAAATGTTGCGATCAGCTTCTCCAGAAGAATTTGGCGCTTTTGAATTAAAAGTGTTTAAGTTAGTCGTCAGTTACTGCTGTTATTATTGCAAACGCCGTCTTACACAATCAACAGAATATAAGCATTTTGGAGAAATTGACTATTATCAAAGAGCGAATGAATTATCGCGAGAAGGAAATTTAAGATGGAGCAGTCATCGGTTAAGTTCTATCATTAAAGCCACACAAATGGCTGAAATTATCAAAAGTATAGAGTTAAATAATTAGGAAGTATCTAAAGGAATAGTGGTTTATGCAAAATCAGAGCCAAGGAATACCTTATCGCATTGTGTTAAGCAATCGCCAGGGGCGAGGCTTTTCTGAGCCAGAAGTGACAGATTTTTTGCGACAAGTCCTGCCACAATTGGCACAGTTGCACGATCAGGGATTGGTACACGGCGCTATTTCTCTGGATACTTTCGTACAAGAGAAAGTGAGTTTAAAAGCGGTTTTAGTTCAGGCTAGTAGTTTTGTCATTTCTAGTTATGTGGCACCGGAGCAATTGCAGACAGGGCAAGTGAGTTTTGCCGGAGATATTTATGCTTTAGGAGTAACAATAATTGTGCTATTGACAGGGAAAAGTTCTGAAGTTTTGCGAAATTATGACGGGACTTGGAATTGGCAGGATGATTGCGTAGTTAGCGACCAATTAGTGATGGTTTTGGAAAGGGCGATCGCACCTCAACCTCAGTATCGCTATGCTAATGCCGCGCAAATGCTCCAAGCAATGAATCCAACTCCTGCAAATGTTATTGCATATCCGGTACAAAACACTTACCAATCGGTACAACCTACATATGTGTCACAACCTCAAGAAAAACCTAAATTACTGCCGTGGCAGTGGGGATTAATCGGGGCAGGAAGTGCAGCTTTAATTGCACTAGCAGCCTTTGGTTTGACCACCTTGTTAACTTCTAAGAAAACTCCAGAAATATTTGCTACACCAGATTCATCTCCCCCTCCCGTTAGCCAATCCGTACCGCAGACTTCCCCTAACCCTGTTCCGCAAGCAAACAGTCTCACCAAAGAAGAATCTGTTAATTTAATTAAGAGTTGGCAGCAAGCAAAGTCAAGGATTTTCGGCCCTCCCTTCGATCGCCAATTAGCAGCTAGCCTCACAACTGGAAAAGTTTATGAAGATATTGTCAAACCAGAAGGTTCGATCGATTGGCTGCAAAAAAATAATGCTTATTATCAATTCCGCAAGCAAGAGGCACAAGCTACTGGCTACTTTAACCAGGTTGGTTCGATCGCCGAAGTGGAGGTTTCTATCGCAGAAGATTATACTCTCTATATTAACGGAGCAATCGATAAATCCGAGACTAATTTGAAAACTTATAGATTTATACTAAATCTCGAAAACGGTACTTGGAAAATAGCTGATAGACAAGCAAAAGATTAGTTATGAAATTATTTAATTTGCCTTGGTTTCGTTGGGCTTCGATAATTATTCTCAGCGCGGTAGCAGTGGTTTTCGCTACCCTAACAATCAGACAGTTGTTAGACCATTACTCAGCAGTGCAGACTCCTGTAGCAACTAAAAATTATCCAGCAGTTCCCGAACAGCCAGCTTTAAATCCAGCACCTAGTATTAACACATCTCCGCCAATGTTGCCCAGCACTCAAATAGATAAAGAACCAAAGTACGGTCATTTTCCCTATGCAGAAGCCGATCGCACTAAATTGATGACAGTTGCTAGTTATGCCCAGCAGGAGTATCAACGATTTGAGCAACTAGATAAAGAAGCCGCGTTGCAATTGATGAAGATGATTTATGCAGCACGGGATCTAGGAGTTTGGATTGTTCCTGTATCAGGTTTTCGCGATTTTGCCAATCAAGAATTGCTATTCAAAAATCAGATTCAAAAACGCGGTTCACCTGAAGAAGCTGCTAAAATGAGTGCACCTCCCGGTCATAGCGAACATCACACTGGTTATGCTGTAGATTTAGCAGATGGTTCCTTTCCAAAGCAGGATATCACCTATGAATTTGAAAAAAGTAAGGCTTACCAATGGCTGAGCGTTCATGCCAAAGAGTTTGGTTTTGAAATATCTTTTCCTGCTAACAATACTCAAGGAGTAAGTTATGAGCCGTGGCATTGGCGTTTTATTGGTTCGCCTCGCGCTGCTGAGGTTTTTGCAGTCAGTAGAAATTATCGCTAGTTTATACAACTACTAATTACAAACAGTTAAAATCGCCGCTCTCCCCTTTCCAAAGGGCGATCGCCCTTATTGTCCGAAAGTGCGATCGCCCTTATCGAACTTCTATTCCCCTCACATTCCTAAGCAACTGCAAGTTCATATTGCAGAACTAAAATTTCATCTGCCTTCAAAATAGCCATAGCATATTCAATCCCTTGACTATCAGCAAACTCCACTAAATACTGACATTCCCTTCCCGTATCATACACTTCGACAATAGTTCCCACAAGTCCTACTGGCAAACTAGAAACAGATTCGTATTCCGGTTCCACTAGCGTTAATCGCGTATTTGAAACCGGCTTGAGAATCGCCACAGAATCCAAAAGTCTAAAGTTTTTTATCATGGTTTAAAAAAGCTGAAATCAAACGAGGGTTAGAATTAGTCAAAGTAATTTCCCAGATTGTCCGAAGCTCAATCCCCGCTGTATCGGGTACAGTCCAATCAACTTTAAACTGTTGCCCAAAATCAGTAGTATTTTCTTGGACAACTTCACCTTCAATGGCTGCTTTTTGAATAAGCTCTTGCAAAACTTCTGCATTGTTAGCCGTGATTCCCAAAACCGATGCAAAGACTCTGGCTTTGTGTTTTCCGCGAGAATGCTCTGGATTTAAGCAGTAGCCGACTAGCTTTTGCAGAGAAACTTCAGCCCGATCGCCATTGGGTAGTTTCATTATAACTCCTGCTCACCCCCTAATTATTTTCAATTTTTATTGTAAGGTATATGCTTTGTCGCTGTGCGATCGCCCTTATTGTCCGAAAGTGCGATCGCCTTTCCCATGTCGAATCCCAAAGGACGATCGCTCATTTTTCAATAGACGCTCAATTTACACATATAAAAGCTGATTGGCGATTTCATCAGCCGTCAACGTATTTAATAGAATAGCAACCCGTTGGACAATCTCATAGGCGTTCTTTTGAGGAGTCACAATAATTCCAGAATGTTCCCATCCTTCTGTCATATATTCTAGGTGTAATCGCTCAAAATCCACACGATTGTGAGTGAGCAAACATCGATCGACAGATGCAGCATAAGCCAATTGTTGATTATCCAATTGACTCAACATTCCCTGTTCGCTCGTTGTCGTCACATCAAAACCCCTAGCCCGCAGCAAAGTCGCTACCAGCCTAGAAACATCTTCATCTGTATGAATAGTTGCAAATAGTTTCACGGTTTTTTCATGGCAGCTTTCACAGCAGGATGAATCAATTCTTCGGGAATTCGATTGCGCTCAATATAAGTATTTATTTCTTCCTGGTTATCCAAATAAAAGCTCAGTGCGTCAAAAATTTGAGCTAATTTCAGATGAGGTAAGTGCATCGGGATTTCTTCAGGAGTAATACCCAAACGCCACAATTCCACGATCGCACGAACGGAAGTTCTCGTTCCTGCGATAATTGGTTCCCCTTGCAAGATTTCAGGGTGACGTGCGACATAACGCGAAGCAGATTGTGTAGTCATGGGAAATTAACCGGACACATTAATCTTGATTATAACTTACGCTAAAACTCGGTTTCCTTGATTACACTTTAACATAACTTAAAAGAAGCGAATTTAGCTTGTCTAAGTCAGGCAAGTCGGCATCTATAAAAACTCGTCAAAGCTCGATCGCGATCTAGAAGCTTTGATTGCGGCGGGCATCCCGCGTCATTTATTCAAAATACTGACTGACAACGATGATATAGATTTGAAGCCAGTAACGCAATACCTCAAAGCAGTTTCATAATGCCTTGAGTGTAGCGCAATTGTTTCTTTTTCCCAAAGGACGATCGCACTTATTGTCCGAAAGTGCGATCGCCCTTCAATACATTTTACTTCGTCCCACCGTATCCCGAAGCAACAATCATCGACCCAATACCCGAATCGCTGAAAATTTCTTGCAGCAAAGCGTGTTCCAGGCGACCATCAATAATATGAGCAGCCTTAACGCCCTGAGCTAAACTCCGCACGCAACAATTAACCTTCGGAATCATCCCCCCAGAAACAATCCCAGACTCAATTAACTGTCGGGCCTCTTGAATATCTAACTTCACAATCAAACTGTCTGGGTTGTGATAATCCTCCAAAATTCCCGCAGTATCAGTCATCAGAATTAACTTTTCTGCTCCCAAACCAGCCGCAATCTCTCCAGCCACCGTGTCAGCATTAATATTGTAAGATTGACCGTTTTCGTCCGCAGCCACACTCGACACCACCGGAATATATCCGCTGTTGACCAAAGACTCCAAAATCTGGATTTTTACGCCGCTGACTTCGCCCACAAACCCAATCCCCTCCCGGCCATCTGGACGAGCTTGAATCAGATTGCCATCAATGCCGCACAACCCTACTGCCTTGCCACCAGCTTGGTTAATTAACGAAACAATTTCCTTATTCACCTTCCCCACCAAAACCATCTCCACGACTTCCATCGTCGCGGCATCAGTCACCCTCAAACCATCCTTAAATTGCGGCTCAATGCCCAGCTTTTCCAGCCAAATATTAATTTCCGGGCCTCCACCGTGAACCACCACCGGACGCATCCCCACGCAGGATAGCAGCACAATATCTCGGATTACCTTTTCTTTGAGACGGCCATCCTTCATTGCCGCGCCGCCGTATTTGACCACAATCGTGCGGCCGGCAAACTGTTGAATGTAAGGCAGTGCTTCTGAAAGCACCTGAACCCGATTGGTTTCTACGTTCCGCGCAAAATCGCTGTGTTTGAGCATATGAGGACAAATGGCTAAAAACTTAAGTCTAAAGTTTAATGTCTCCAGCTATCATCAACAAATGCAAAAAGAATGAAGAAGTCATTAGTCAGTAGTCATTAGTCATTAGTCAGCAGGCAGATTAATGCCCCATTCCATGCCCGATCGCCCGTTGGCGCAGCCCTCGAAGAGGATCCCGAATTTAAATAGGTTTTCTTAATAATCTAAGTTTAATCTTTCTATTCTAACTTATACAATTCTTGCTAAAGTAAATAAATGTATCGCTACCCAGATTTACTTAACCTTTTATGTTAACTGCTGTCACACCGGACTCCGAAAACCTTCAGTACAAGCTACCATCAGACGCTGACTCGTCCCCCCGGATGACCGTATTTTGCGATTTAGACGGGCCTATTGTCGATGTGTCCGATCGCTATTACACAACCTATCAACAGGGATTGGCCGACACCCAAGCAGCCTACGCGGCCCAGGGAATCAACCTCAAACTCCAAATTCTCAGCAAACAGCAGTTTTGGCAAATGAAACAAAACCGAGTCCCCGATACTGAAATAGCCAAAAGTTCCGGCTTGTCGGGAGAAGAAATTCACATTTTTCTCGGATGCGTGAGTCGGATTGTCAATCAGCCAGACTTGTTGCACTTAGATCGCATCCAGCCAGGAGTACAATGGGCGATCGCACTTCTGCATTCTCGCGGCGTGCGGCTGATTTTAGTCACCTTGCGGCCGAGAAATCAAGCCGTTCAACTCTTGCAAAATTACGGTTTAGCCAGATTGTTTACCAGCATTCGCGGCACTCAGATGCCGGATGCTGCATATCACAACTATACAGCCTTAAAAACTGAATTGTTGGCTGAAGTTGCAGAAGAATTTGAGTCATCCCTGAACTCGGCTTGGATGATCGGAGATACCGAAGCAGATATCCTCGCAGGACAAGCATTGGGAATACCTACAATTGCCGTTACCTGCGGCATTCGCAGCCGCTATCAACTGCAAAAGCACCAGCCGAATTTCATTCTTAGCGACTTGATTATTGCCGTTCATCACTTATTAGGTTCAGCACCACAAGTGATAGTAGACTGACTACAGTCTTGGACGCATTCCGAATTTTATAAACCGGGTTTTTTACCGAATCAGTGGGCTGATTAGAAGTATTTTCGTAAAAAACCCGGTTTCTCGCTACCCGTGTGTAAGCCCCAATTAAGCTAACTAATAGACCTCTTGCATAAGTCTTCGATCGATCCTTCAACCGCAGATTTCAGACAGATAAACACAGATAAACGCAGATAATTTCAGGGTGTTTTCCGATTTTTGCAAGAGGTCTAATGAAAACTGCCAACTGTTAACTGTCAACTGTCAACTGAGAGAGAGAGAGGGCGGGCACGCTGACGGGTGTAGTTTTTTGGTAAAAGCCTTATCCCATAAGAGTTTGAGATTTTAAGATGCAAAAGCCCAAAACCTTTGCACTGTCTAGATTTGCTGGGTTTTGCCAGGGGAAAACCTACACCTGTCAGGGGCGGGAACGGGGGCACCGCCCCTACCAACTGTCAACTGTCAACTGTCAACTGTCAACTGTCAACTGTCAACTGTCAACTGTCAACTGACTAAGATTTTTCTAATTTCTTTGTCATTTCCCACAAGCGATTGAGGGGAAAATAAATCACCGGAGCCCAAAGACTGCTGAGAATAGCAGAACACAAAGCCACACGCTGGTGATAACTCCAAATGTCCAGTAAAGCCCGATCGCCCATAGCGAAAAATTGCAGGCCCATCACCGTTTCCGCCACCACCGCCATCCCAAACACAATTAAGGCGATCGGAATCGGATCTCTCTCAACAATATCAGCCGGAATCGACCAGCTTTTCTGCAAAACAACAGTTAAGACACCGACAACAACTAGACTTACAGCATGGGTGGGATGAGGAGCAGTCATCGCATCTTGAAGAAACCCCAAAGCCATACCCATGCTAGCAGCTCCCAAAACTGTACGCTTCCGCTTAATACTCCAAGCTACCAACCAAATTAACAGCCAATTCGGGCTAATTCCCAACAATTCCATTCCCGGCATCCGGGTGGGCAATATCAATATGCACAGCATCACAGAAACAAATGTAACGCCGAAGTTGAGAAATTGGCGCAATCGCGAAGACATCCGAGGTAAACGCTTCATTGCTGCTTTGCTCCCCCTGACGGTGCAGAAGATTCACCCTGCGAAGCCTTGAGTTCGGCTTGCTTATCGTGGGGGTAAACTACCCCCCATTCCAGAGAATTCATCGGTGCAGAAAACTCAACAATAGCTTCCGGGGCCGGAGTTTTATTCAGATCCACCGAAACCACTTTTCCCACCGGCAAACCAGCAGGAAATAACTGGCTGAAAGAAGAAGTTGAAACCACATCCCCAGGCTTGACATTGGGAACATTATCAAAAAACTCCATCACAGCCTGATTTCCGCCTTTACCGTGCATAAAACCCATGTTGCGACTGCGGGTAATTCCCACACCCAATTTACTTGTAGGGTCGCTAGCTAACAGCACCAAGCTAGTATTAGGAGTAACGCTGACAACCCGACCTACTAAACCGCCCGGGCCCATCACAGTAAAATCTGTTTTGATACCATCATTACTGCCGCGCCCCAAAGTTACTTGCTGCCACCAGTGGTCAGCACTGCGGCCGACAATAGGAGCGACAATCCCTTTAGATTTCTTAGCAGACACGTAACCTACAAGCTCTTTTAGCTTCTGATTTTGAGTTTCTAATTCTAATACCTGTGCTTGCAATTCTTGAGTGCGCGCCGAGATGAGCTGCTCTTGTCCAGAGCCGTTGGCGTGAAACGGACGAGTCACCCAATTGTAAACTTCAAATAGTGCAGCACCTTGTGTTTGTCGAACTCCCCAAGCGGCTGTTACAGCTAAACCTAAAAGAGCAATTTGTAGACGCAGATCCCACCACCTGCGGAGTGTGTTTTTTAGCATAATCTCACTAATCTAAAATTGTTATGTCAGGATTTTAGATTTTAGATGGCAGCCCTAGTTCTAAATCCAAAATCCTAAATTTGTTAACTACATATTGCGTGACGACTGCCCGCTGAAAACCCGTTCCAACTGTTTGTTTTCCAAGACCCTACCGGTTCCCAAAACTACGCAGCAGAGAGGATCTGCTGCCACGTGAGTGACAATTCCTGTTTCGTGACTGATCAGAGTATCTAAACCTTTCATCAGCGCCCCACCACCGGCCAGCATAATTCCTCTGTCAATAATATCTGCTGCTAATTCCGGGGGAGTGCGTTCCAAAGTACGCTTGACGGCTTCCACGATTACTGAAAGAGGTTCCGACATACTTTCGCGAATTTCTGGGCCTTTGATCGTAACAGTTCGTGGCAAACCGGAGAGCAAGTGCAACCCACGCACTTCCATCATCACGTCGTCATCCTGTGGAGTTGGATATGCTGAACCAACCTGAATCTTAATTTCTTCAGCAGTACGTTCGCCGATCACCAAATTGTGAACTTTTTTCATGTATTGGACGATCGCCTCATTGAGTTCATCGCCCGCCACCCGGACTGACTCACTGATCACCGTACCTTGCAAACTCAAAACCGCAACTTCCGTCGTACCCCCACCGATATCTATAATCATATTGCCAGTCGCCTCAGCCACAGGCAGTCCAGCCCCGATCGCCGCAGCGATAGGTTCATCAATTAACCGTACTTCTCTAGCACCAGCTTGAGTAGCCGCCTCAATGACAGCCCGCCTCTCGACTCCAGTGACACCGCTGGGGATGCCAATAATGATCCGCGGCGAAACTAAGCTTTTGCCTTCGTGAACCCTGCGGATAAAAGTCTTGAGCATGAGTTCGGCAGTATCGAAGTCGGCGATTACCCCGTCACGCAGCGGGCGCAGTGCTATGACGTTCCCAGGCGTGCGCCCGAGCATTTTTTTAGCATCTTCTCCAACCGCCAGCGGTATTTTTAAGTCTTGATCGATCGCCACTACGGACGGTTCTTGCAGAACAATACCTTTGCCGGATACATAAACGAGCGTGTTAGCAGTACCGAGGTCGATACCCATATCTCTAGATAAGGAAAATCGATTGAGAAGACCCACTGATTTGTACCCCCCCAAAACTAAAATACTAATGTGTGCAATAATGTTGTTACAAAAGTGTAACCGAGGTGGATTCTATTACGTTTTTCATCCTGAGTCTAGTCAGAAATGTACATTGTCGAGCATATGTTGAATTCAGGCTCGCCAATCATCCACAATAAATATGTTCTGGTAAGTGGGTGTAAAATCAGGATGAAGCCCTGATTCGCGCTGTTCCAAGTTAATTTTGGAGGATCTCGCCGTTCAGGGAGATTTTAACTACATCACCAATCGAGCACATTCCCGAAAAAATTTATGAGTCTTAATGTTGTGACTTTGGTCGGCCGCGTCGGTGGCGACCCGGACGTGAAGTATTTTGAGTCTGGTACAGTTGTGTGCAAGTTGACGCTGGCAGTGAACCGCAGAACCAAGAACAGCGATCAACCAGACTGGTTCAATCTGGAAATCTGGGGCAAAACAGCACAGGTTGCTGCTGACTACGTTCGCAAAGGCGCTCTAATTGGAGTAACAGGCTCTTTGAAGTTCGAGCGCTGGCAAGATCGCAATACGGGAGCCAATCGCACGAAACCAGTAATTAGAGTAGACCAGTTAGACTTACTGGGTTCCAAGCGTGACAACGAGTCCGGTATGTCGTCAAACAACAGCGAATTCTAGGGTTTGGGGAATTTGGGAAAATAATATTTGTCAATTGGGTGGGCGCTGGTGACTTCAGAAAAGTTAGAAATAGTTGAAACTGAGTACCAAGCTGGTCGAGTAGCTTTTGAGAGCGGCCGCTACGGTCAAGCTATCCAAAGTTTAGAAACAGCGACAGGTTTGGTCGATCGCACTTCCCGGCTAGGTGGCGAGGTGCAGATGTGGCTGGTGACAGCCTACGAAGCCTCTGGCGACACAGAAAGGGCGATCGAGCTTTGCCGCAAACTCACCCGCCATCCCCGCCAAGAAACCCGCCAACAAGCAAAGCGCCTGCTATTCATTCTCGAAGCCCCCAAACTCAGTATCCCTGACGAATGGACAGTAAAAATTCCCGATTTAGCAGCTTTGGATGAAAATAAATCAATCAATTTTCAAGCCAATCCGAACGCTGATATCAAGTACGCCAAACCCAAGCCAGTTGTAGCCGAACCTGTAGATTTGAGCCAAGTTAATACGAAAGATAACAGGTTTATCTGGGTGGCGTTAATTGCGATAGTTTTGATTTTAGGTGGCTTATTTATCAATTATTAATCATTTGATTTGTGAAGGCGAGCTGCGCGACTTCTTTAAGAGGTTGGGGAGCTAACACAAGAACGTTTTACGTTATTCAGATAAGTTAAGCAATGCCTTTTAGCAGTTATAAAAGCATCAGCGCCGTCGCCAAGGAATTCCAGATTAATTACCTGCGGGATAACTTCATTGTCGAAACAGAATTTGCAGTCAGCGACATTTTTCGGAATGAATTAGAACTGATTTTCAATGAGGGAGTATTTGACAACTCGGAAATCGCCATTTGTGAAAATATCATTTATCCTGTTTTGAAAGAAGTTTGGAAAATTTATCGCAGTAATTTCCTCCTCTGGAGTCACCAAACCTTAGTCTACAATGAAAATTTGTCAGGGATTCCAGATTATATATTGGCAAAGCGCTCCAGCCTTGGGACAGTAGTTTTTGATAAGCCCTATTTCATCTTAGTTGAAGCCAAGAAAGAGAGCGCCTTTGATGAAGGATGGGGGCCGTGTTTAGCAGCAACGATCGCTGTGCAGCGACTGAACAATGAACCAGAACAAACTATCTTTGGGATTGTTTCTAATGGGGCAATGTGGCAATTTGGCAAGCTCAAATTAGAAATGTTTACTCAAAATAAAGTTTTCTATACAATTCAGGACTTAGAGCGACTGTTTGCAGCGGTTAACTATGTTTTTCAACAGTGCGAATTACAATTATAGAGGAATGAACTTCGGCTTGACGCGCGGGTATCGAGAAACCTGGTTTTTATCTAATACTTCGCTGTAGCCGACAGATTCGCGAAAACCCAATTTCTAAGTTTTGACGCGTGGATGTCCAGAAACCAGAATTTTCTGACAATACTTCGCTGTAGCCGGTAGATTCGCGAAAAACCCGGTTTCTAAGTTTTTGCAAGGAACAACTGCTACTTTCGCAATGCTTGGACAGTTGTTAGCAAAGCAGGGATATTTTGACCAAGCTTTCAATTATTTACAGCAATCTTTGGAGATTTTACAGCATTTGCGATCGCCCGACGTGGAGACAGTGAACGAAATTATTGCTAGAGTTCAGCAGATGGCTGGAGATCGATCGTAAGTTTGCGCGCGCGATTTAGAAACCCGGTTTCTCGCGAATATCTCGTGAGGATGCGTAAAATCTCGTAGAAACCCGGTTTCTTCGACTAGGCGTGCGGGATTTAGAAACCCGGTTTCTGGCCACACCCAAAATCGCTAAAATAAAATAAAGACCAAACCAGAAAGGCGATTATTGTGAGCGATTCAACCATAGAGCAGATTTTGAAATTGGCAAGTCAGCGAGCGGATGCCGCTGAAGTATACTATCTGTCCAGTCAAGACACGCCGATCGAATTTGAGAACAATCGCCTCAAATCCCTCCAAACCAAAGCCCTCCGAGGCGTAGCACTCCGGCTGATTTACAATGGCAAAATCGGCTTTGCTAGTTCCACCGATTTAACCCGGATAGACGATTTAGTCGATGCAGCCATTCAAACCGCCGAAATCGGCGACCCCGCAGAATTTGAACTGGCTTCCGACTTCCACCTAAAAGGCCCGGAAACCACCTATACTCCGCCCACAACAGCCGAATTAGTCGAAAATGGCAAAAACCTCATCGAGCAAGTCCACGCCTACAATCCCGATATTATGGTAGATGTCGGCTTTCACGTCCGCCACGGCCGCGTGAAAATTGCCACCACCCAAGACGTGTATGCCGAAAGAAGCAGCCAAATAGTCAGCGGGACGATCGCAGGCAATTTGGTAGTAGGAGAAGACTTTATGCAAGCATACAGTTACGATGTCGCGCGCGATCGACCCCTCGACACCAACAGCATCCTGCAATCACTCCTCGAAAAATACCGCCTCGCCGAACATTCAGCCACCATCGCCAGCGGTTCCTACCCAGTATTATTTACCCCCAGAGCCGCCGCCAGCACCCTCGGAGGCCTCTTTGATACCATCCTTTCAGGTCAAGCAGTAGTTCAAAAAGCCTCTCCCCTAGCCGACAAAATCGGCGAAACCTTATTTGACGAACGCTTCACCTTTTTTGAAGACCCCACTTTGGGCCCATCTGCTTGTCCCTTTGACGACGAAGGAACCCCCACCACCCGCAAAGTCTTAATTGACAAAGGAACTGTCACCGGATTTTATTGGGATCGCAGGTGGGCTGCTCGCGCCGGTGTACGATCGACTGGCAACGGTTTTCGTGGCGGATTGTCTCGCCCGGGCCCAAACTTGACCAACTTCTGCATTTCCCCAGGAAACACCAGCACCCAAGACTTGATTGCTAGCATGGATGAAGGTCTCATAGTAGAACAAGTTTTAGGTGCCGGTCAGTCCAATCAGTTAGCTGGCGAATTTTCTGTCAACTTGGACTTAGGCTATAAAGTAGAAAAAGGCAAAATTGTCGGTCGCGTCAAGAATACAATGGTGGCAGGCAGTATTTTTGAAGCCTTTAAAAATTTGGCAGATTTAAGCAGCGAAGCCGAATGGGTAGGCGGTGGGGCATATTTACCGAGTATGCTGTTTCAACAGTTGGGTGTAGCTTCGAGGCAATAAGTTCAGTGCGGTTAATTTCAGGTGACTCCGACACAGCCACAAAAAAAACTGTTTCTGTCACCAATCGACTGCTATAAAATAGGTTTGTAGTGAGGACTTTAGTCCTCTTATCCTAGTTGAGTCAAGAAGGACTGAAGTCCTCACTACAAACCTGGCTTTACAAAAAAACTGTTTCTGTCACCAATCGACTGCTATAAAATAGGTTTGTAGTGAGGACTTTAGTCCTCTTATCTTAGTTGAGTCAAGAAGGACTGAAGTCCTCACTACAAACCTGGCTTTGCTAATTCATGCAAATAGGAAAAAATAGGGAAAAAGGTACCATGAAAGAGCAAAATGTCAAGGATGGAACTGGGAAGAAGAAAAAGCACTTTTTCTTTCTTTTACCTTTGGTTTTTTGCATTTTAAATTTAGTGACTGGATGCGTTCAGTACGATGTCGGAGTCAACTTTGACAGTCAAACTCACGGCGCAATGGTGCAGCACATTAAACTGGGGGAAAGGTTGACAAGCTTCAGCAGCGAAACAGTTGGAGATTGGTTGAAAAGTGTAGAGAAGCGGGCGAGATTGCTCGACGGAAAAACTAAACGGCTTTCTGAGAGAGAAGTTATAGTGACGATTCCATTCAATAATGGAGCCGAATTAGAAGACAAGTTCAACCAATTTTACAATCCGATCGCACAAACTGCCAAATCTCGCGTCGCAAGTCCCCTAGAAACCGATTTGCCCAAGTTTGAATCTCACCTGAGTGTCAAGCAGAATAATTTGTTATTGGTGCTGCGAAATCGGTTAAGTTTGGAATTGGATTTGCGCTCTCTGGCTCTGGTTTCCTCAAACGGCAGTCCTCTGCTGAATCCGGGGGGACTTTTGGAGCTAGACTTTAGCTTGAACACGCCTTGGGGTGCCGAAAATATTGAAACGAATGTCGCCGGTGCGCTGGTTCCCCAAAGCTATCAGCAGGGAAAGCAGTTAGTGTGGAAGCTGAAACCTGGAGAAGTTAACTATTTGGAGGCGACATTCTGGATTCCAAGTCCCGTAGGAATTGGGGCGCTGATTATTGCCTTATTTGTGGCGGCGGGCATTGCTGTAAAATATCAAATATTGCCAGCCCTCTTAATCGGTAAAAAACAGCAAAACATCGGTCAAGCCTAAATATGTTTCTCAGTTGGAGGTCGCAGTTGGATGACTGAACTTTTGGTCATCCAAGGGAGAATCATCAAGATGCGATCGGATTTTTTATCAATTGAGTCGCCGGATACAATGATTAATTGACCAGACTTGATATTATTAAACAAACAGCCAGCATCTACTAAAAAATAGTTAGTTGACAAATAGCAAAGAATTTGCTTGACCCAAATTGAGAATTAGGAACAGAGAAAATGCGATCGCTAAATTTCTTCTTCATCTTTCTGATTTGCTTGGCTCTAGTATTGTTCAGCATCGAAAATACAGAGCCGACCACCGTTCAAATTATTAAAGGCGTCCAAGTTAAAGCCCCGCTGTGCGTAGAACTAATTGTAGCGACAGGATTGGGAGCTGTTTTAGCGTGGCTGTTCAGTTTGTGGTCGAGAATGCAGCGAACCCTCGCCTCTCGCCAAGAAATCCGCCAAGTTCGCGAAAAAGAGCAGCAAATTCAGGAGTTACAACAAGATATCGAACGCTATAAAGCAGAAGTAGAAGCAAAACAACCTTTGTTAGAAAGTGCAGAACTGACAAGTTTAGGAACAGCAGCAGCCGAGGTCAAAGCTGGTTAAATAATGTATCTGGCAATTAAATTGAGTTATTCGGGTGCATCTCACTTTAGAAGAGGGCGAAGCATGACCGCATATAAGTTATTAGTTATAATCTCATATTCACGGAGGTCATGCTTCGCCCCTACAAACATATTTTCAAAACTCAGATGCACCCAGTTTCTATCTGGTTTGTGGCGATGGAAAATCTCAAATCTCATTTCTGTACCCACGGTTGGCTAGAAACTAATACGGTTTGTCTGAGAACAACCCAAGCCTATTGGATTGATTAAAACCCTCAATTTCGGTTGAAAAACCCGATTTATTGGCGGGTGAGTGTATCAGCCCTAAATCTAAAATCTAAAACCTAAAATCTAAAATCGAATGGTTGTTTCCAGAGACCAAGATGGTTTAGAAACGATTTCTGAGGGGATCGCCATTTTAATTGATTTAGCAGAACGGGGAGAAATCGATCCTTGGGACGTTAAAGTCATTGAAGTGTTCGATCGATGTTTGAGCAAGCTGACCAACGCCTCTGATGCCGATCAGAGTTCGGATTTCTCCGATTTGTCCCACTCCGGCCAAGCATTTTTGTACGCTTCAATGCTGGTTTTGCTCAAAGCAGAAAGTATTGTCCTCTCAGAACCCCCGCCGAATCCCGAATTGGACGAAGCAGCCCTCGAAGACACAGAGCACTCAGGAGGGCGAAATATGCCGCAGCATCTGGAGCGACAACTGCGCCGTCGCGGTGTAGCTCAACTCCCACAAAAACGCCCGGTAACTCTCCCAGAACTAATCGAGCAATTGCAGCTCATGAAAGCAGCAATGGAGCAGACAGTTGCTCCTCGCCGCCGCCCGACTTCAAAAATGCGATCGCAAGCTGCCCAAGCTATCTTTGAGCTAGCTCACCAAGAAAATCTCGTGGAAACTGCTAGCGAGCTCGATCGATTTCTGGCAGAACGGGGCCAGGAAATTGATGAGGGTTGGCTCGACTTGGACAAATTGCTGGAACTCTGGCACCATCACGGTTTTAACTCATCTGTCCACCCCGACCCCCCGCTATCGACTGAGGAAGTTCATTTACCAAATTATGACCGCGTGGGTGTTTTTTGGGCGTTGTTGCTGCTCTCGGCTCAGTCTAAAGTAGAGTTGCTTCAAGAGGAGTTTTACCAAGACCTCAAAATCCGGGCGCTTTGAGCTTGGATGTGCATCAGATAGGCTTCCGGGGCCGGTTTACCAGTCTTTGGAACTCTTGACTTCCGGACGAACCTGCCTCTAGGGGACTTTTAGGTACATTCAACCGGACTTGAGATTATTTCTGATTTCTGATTCCTGGTTGGTTAAATCCAGGCAAATTCCGGATAAATGATTGATAGCCTGGTAGGATATCGCCTATAAACAGGTCAGTCGATTTTAGATTTTAGATTTTAGATTTTAGATTTTAG
Source organism: Microcoleus sp. PH2017_34_RAT_O_A (assembly GCF_020737885.1). Classification (NCBI taxonomy): domain Bacteria; kingdom Bacillati; phylum Cyanobacteriota; class Cyanophyceae; order Oscillatoriales; family Microcoleaceae; genus Microcoleus; species Microcoleus sp. PH2017_34_RAT_O_A. Next base: position 67,724 of record NZ_JAEQDD010000035.1, read on the forward strand.
ATTTACTCGCAGCGCAGTAAATCTGAGAGCTTGAACTAGCGTCTAAAATTTTGAAATCGATCCGAACGCTCGCGTCGGAAAATTATACCCGTTTTTGGGCGGGGTTATGATGGTGCTGCGATCGATAAAGGTCGCAACCGCTAGCATCTAATTGTTGAGTTGATATCAATTAACAGAGGGTTGAGGAAGTTAATCATGAAAGCGATGATTCTGGCGGCCGGTAAAGGCACTCGCGTCCGTCCCATTACTCACACGACACCAAAACCGATGATTCCCATCCTGCAAAAGCCTGTGATGGAGTTTTTGGTTGAATTGCTCCGCCAGCACGGATTTGACCAGATTATGGTCAATGTTTCCCACTTGGCCGACGTAATTGAAAACTACTTCCGCGACGGTCAAAAGTTTGGGGTACAAATTGGCTATTCTTTTGAAGGGCGAATTGAAGACGGACAAATGATTGGAGAAGCCGTCGGTTCGGCTGGCGGTATGAGGCGAATTCAGGACTTCTCACCGTTTTTTGACGATACTTTTGTGGTGCTGTGCGGCGACGCTTTGATTGACTTGGACTTGACTGCTGCTGTGAAGTGGCACCGAGAAAAAGGGGCGATCGCTACTATTGTAATGAAATCTGTTCCCCGCGATGAGGTTCCCAGTTACGGAGTAGTGGTAACAGACGATTCTGGCAGAATTAAAGATTTCCAAGAAAAACCTTCTGTAGAGGAAGCTCTGAGTACCGACATCAACACTGGTATTTATATTTTTGAACCGGAAATATTCAATTATATTCCCCATGATATGGAATATGATATCGGTTCGCAGTTATTTCCCGCCCTAGTAGCAGCAGGTGCGCCTTTTTACGGAATTAGCATGGACTTTGAGTGGGTAGATATCGGGAAAGTTCCTGATTATTGGCGAGCAATTCAGAGCGTGCTGTTGGGAGAAATTAAAAATGTTTCGATTCCAGGAATTGAAGTGCGCCCCGGCGTTTACGCTGGTTTGAATGTAGCTGTCAACTGGGACAAGGTTGATATTACCGGGCCTGTTTACATTGGTGCGATGACGAAAATTGAAGACGGAGCCAAAATTGTCGGCCCGACAATGATCGGCCCGAATTGTTGGCTTTGCAGCGGGGCGACTGTAGAAAACAGCGTGATCTTTGAGTATTCCCGTTTGGGGCCAGAGGTGCGGTTGGTTGACAAACTGGTGTTCGGGCGCTACTGCGTTGACAAAACCGGGGCGGCGATCGATTTGCAAGCGGCGGCTCTCGATTGGCTGATTACTGATGCCCGTCAAGTGTTACCAAATATACTAGGAGAAGAGCGACGGGCGATCGCAGATATTCTCAGCACTGCTGACTAATTGGTAATTGGGAATTGGGAATTGGTAATTGGTAATTGGTAATTGGTAATTGGGAATTGGTAATTGCTAATTGCTAATTGGTAATTGGGAATTGGTAATTGGTAATTGGTAATTGGTAATTGCTAATTGGTAATTGCTAATTGGTAATTGCTAATTGGTAATTGCTAATTGGTAATTGCTAATTGCTAATTGCTAAAGTTCTTCGTTTGCACTCTACCTAATAAGTCATTAGTCATCAGTTATCAACTAATGACTAATGACCTTGGATGAGGTTCGCGAGCGGAGACAGCACTCCTAATGACTAATGACTAATGCCAACTGCCAACTGCCAACTGCCAACTGCCAAATGCCAACTGATTAGGACTGCAAATAAGTATATTGGGTGAGACTCCGCTCGTAATTTTGCAGTAAAAGTTGAGCCTCCGAAAGAGTAATTTTATTTTGCTGCAAAGCTGATTCTGTCTGACGGCGGATGCTTTCAACCAAACTTTCTGCATCGTACTGTACGTAGCTGAGAACTTCTTTCATCGTGTCTCCCTTCACAACGTGTTCGATATGATATCCCGAAGGAGTTAGCTGAATGTGAACCGTATTTGCATCGCCGAATAAGTTGTGAAGGTTGCCCATAATTTCTTGATAAGCACCTCCCAAAAACAGCGCTAAATAGTAAGGTTCTCCAGGTTTGATTGTATGCAGTTCCAGAACTGACTTGACATCTCGCAAATCAATAAATTGGTCGATTTTGCCGTCGCTGTCGCAGGTGAGATCTGCTAAAATACCGCGCTGAGTCGGTTCTTCATCGAGCCGGTTAATTGGCATAATAGGAAACAATTGGTTAATAGCCCAACTGTCTGGCACTGACTGGAAAACAGATAAGTTGATGTAATAAATGGACGCCATCACCTTTTCTAAGTCTTCCAAATCTTCCGATACATAGTCTTTTTGCCGCGCGATTGTCTGTATTTTATCGCAGCAAGCCCAGTACAACTGTTCGGTTTTCGCCCGTTCCGCAATTCCCAAATAGCCTAAGTTAAATAAACTGACTGCTTCTTCCTTGAATTGGATAGCATCGTGATAGACTTCTTGGTAATTTTCGGGAGTGATAGATTGGTAAATTTCGTAGAGATTGCGCGGAATTTGGTGGGCGTTTTCGTCTACTGGTTCTGGTACTTCTCTGGGGACATCGCTAGTTCCGAGTACGTCAAAAACTAGGACTGATTGGTGAGATGCGATCGCCCGCCCGCTTTCGCTAATGATAATTGGCACAGGAATTTTCCGCTCGTCACAGGCATCTTTGACTCCCGCTACTACGTCGTTGGCGTAGTTTTGCATATTGTAGTTTTTGGAAGCGTGGAAGTTGGTTTTAGAGCCGTCGTAGTCAACGCCGAGCCCGCCCCCTACGTCCAAATATTTCATGTTAGCTCCCAATTTAGCCAATTCTACATAGATGTGGCTGGCTTCTCGAATGGCATCTTTGATGACGCTAATTGAGGAAATTTGAGAGCCGATGTGGAAGTGCAGTAACTGCAAACAGTCGAGCATTCCAGCTTTTTCTAGTTCGTTGACTGCGCGGATAATTTCAGGAATTGTCAAGCCAAATTTTGCCCGATCGCCCGTGGAACCTCCCCAGCGGCCAACGCCTTTGGTAGTGAGTTTGGCTCGCACTCCCAAAACCGGTTTAATTCCTAATGCAATGCTCGCGGCGATTGCGAGTTCTACTTCCTCAATTTGCTCCAGCACAATTACCGAAGTTTGACCGAGCCGCTGCGCTAAAATCGCGGTTTCTATGTATTCGCGGTCTTTATAACCATTACAAATTAACAAAGCCCCTGGAGTTTTTAAGGTCGCCAAAGCAATCATTAATTCTGGTTTCGATCCGGCTTCCAGTCCGAAGTGATGGGGTTGACCGAAACGCACCAAATCTTGAATTAATTGTCGGTGCTGGTTGCATTTGACTGGAAAAACACCGCGATAGACATTTTTGTAATTGTAGCGGGCGATTGCTCTGGCAAAACAGGAATTTAGGCGATCGATCCGGTCTTCCAAAATATCAGAAAATCGAATTAGCAGCGGCAAAGCCAAATTTCGCTGTTTGAGCGATTCTACCAGTTCGCACAAGTCGAGGGAACCGCCGCGATCGCCCTTGGGAGAGACTGTAACGTGACCGGCGGCATTAATCGAAAAATAGGGTTCGCCCCAACCTTGAATTCGGTACAGTTTCTCGCTATCTTCTATTGTCCAAGATTTTTGTGGCACTTGAGCAGCAGCTACCAAAGCACTGTGCGATACAGTCAAACTCGTGACTGTTTGTGCCTGAGTCGATAGCGGCTCGATATCGGAGGAAGCAGCGGTGGCTGGTGAACTCATCTTATCGGAAACCTCTTTTAGGACTGGTCAAATAGATAGTTTATCGCACATATTGGGTTTCCTGATGTACTTGAAAATTCACTTTGGGTGCAAGGCTGAGCGATTTGAGATTTGAGTTTTGAGTTTTGACTCCACAGATAGTTCAAGGTGAGGGATTGAACTTAAAATCTCAACCGCGATTGTTCTCCACAACTCATGTCTTCAAGCTGTGTATCCCATGTGGGTGAACTCCGAAACTCTGTTTGGGAGTTCAACTGCGCCAAGAGTCTTGTCGGACGATCGATCGCCCGACACACTCTCACCCAGTCCAATTTAGACAAGAAAGTTCGATCGGCAAAACCCTGCAAACAAAAGATACTGCGATTGCTTCGCTCCTGCCAATGACAACCGATCGCAATCGCGTGTAGCACTCTAACCAAAAATCACCTCCGGCGGTGCCATGTCAGCCCCCATAATCATGCCCCCGTGACTCTTAGACTTCTTCAAGCCCGGTTGAGGCGCTTTTTCTTGGCTTTTTGGAGACGGTGCAACAGAAGCGGGCGGTGTCACCTGTGGCTCCACTGCATTGGCCCCAGGTACAACGGGTTGCTGCGACAACCAACCCACACCCCCTATCGCCCCAGCCATCAAAGCAGTGTAGCCGATGTACAAATGCACCGGACTCATTTGAAAGCCTTCGCCGGAGTCGGAGTTGGAAGCAGACAAATAGGTACTGGGAATTATTGGACTCGGAGCCGGTTTTGGCAAAGCATTCGCCATCGCGGTGCCGTCTAGCCCTAAGGCGTCGCCCAATCTGCGGATAAAACCTCTAACGTAAATATCTTGGGGCAGTTTGTCGATTTCCCCATTTTCGATCGCTTCGATGTGGTGCAGCGGCACGAGAGTTTGACTGTGGACTTGCTGGATGGATAGCGATCGAATTTGCCGTCCCTTACGCAACTCTCTACCCAACTCCCGCAGGCACTCTTCTCGCTCTTGAACTGCTAAAGCTGCTTCCTCTTCCTTGGTAAGTTTTTTCTCCTTCTTGGGAAAACCAAACCCTGGGAAGGATTTAGCGGGGGCGATGACAGTTGCAGGTGCAGCCGAATCGACTTTAATTTCGTCTTTGAGCGCTTCTTTGTTTTCTTCTAAAGTGTTAGAATCTCGATCGCAATTTTCAGTCTCGGACTCTGTTGTAACAGGAGCTTCCACAGCAGCACTGCGCCAATAGAAAACAGGAGCAGGTACTGGTGGCTCTTCTTCTCTAACATAGGATGCGGTGTCACTTGGAGCCGCGACACTCTCTTGGACGACTTGCATTTCCGTTTTGTTTGGTTTGCCAAATCGATCGAATGCGAGCTTGACTGCTTCTCTGCTAACTGCTCTAATTAAAATTTCGGCAGCAGATGCTGCTTCGCCCAACATGGTTTGCAAGCTAGCTAGAGCTTGGCTGTAGGTGTCGCTACAGAGGAGTTCAGCTTCTATTTGACCGAGAACAGAACGAAAACTTTCTTGAGAAATTTCAATAGTTGCGTGATCTGTCACCCCAAAATAAGCCTCGGGTTTCAGTGCCATGATGTTTGTGTTGTCTTGCTAGAAGGTATCTGAGTACGTTCTTCTAAAGCTTGGCAGTGATTCCGGATGTCAGTTGGGGGATAGTGGGCATGGGGCATGGGGCATGGGGCATTGGGCAAACAGGGCATGGGGCAAACAGGGCATGGGGCATTGGCCAAAGAGGGCAAAGAGGGCAAAGAGGGCAAAGAGGGCATTAGTAGGCCCTCACAAATAACCAATAACCAATAACTAATAACCAATAACCAATAACCAATAACTAATAACCAATTCCCACTCCTGCCCATGCCCCATGCCCCATGCCCCATGCCCCATGCCCCATGCCCAATGCCCAATTCCCCATGCCCAATTCCCCAAGACTACTGCTTGTGAATGCGATCGAGCAACCAAAGAGCACCGATAATCCCGACAAAGTGGGCAACAGTCGCGTGAGTATTGGCTAGCACCACAAATATGTCTAAAGGCTGAATAAATCTGCTGAAATCTACTGCCGCACCGAACAAAGCTTGCGGCTGAGCTAAAGATTTGGCTAAAAGCGTGCCGCTGATGGCTTCTGCACCGATCAGTGTCAGCAACATTCCTAATAAGTTGCTCATCAGTGTCAACCGCACTTGTTTGATCGTGTCTGCTTTTTTGGGGCGGACAGCGTTGGCGGGCGATCGCAATTCTCTCGACAAGCGGGTGAAACGGAAAGCGCGATACACGCTGTAACCGAGCACTGCCAGCCCGCAAAGAGCAAAAAAGACGCCGCCGCCGGTGCCGGCACTGGTTGAACTTCCAGGCGCAGTGGCGCTGGGGATAGCAAAGGGGATGGCAAAGAGCAAAATAATCGTCGCTACCACCGCCAGCACTGACTGCACCCAGAAGCACACCCAGCCTGCTGTCCGAAGGGCAAAGGCAACTCGCTGTGCAGCTACCGGAAGCTTATCGTTATCTAACTGATTAGTCATATTTTGAACGGATATAATTGAGTGGCTTTAATTGGCAACAGTTTTTTTTAGCGTGGACGGTTGATGGCGGTTAACTCTCCTTATAATGGAAGTAGAAATGTTTAAGATTTGTAACTAACATTCGATTTCACTAGCGTCGATCGCAAGGTATCCAAAGCAATGACACAACTACAACCTACCGTCACTCCCAAACTGGAACAACCAAAGTTTGGCTTCAACAGCTACGCGGAACGCCTGAACGGTCGAGCCGCGATGATCGGTTTTTCCCTAACTTTAATTATCGAGTATGTCACAGGGCAGGGGTTGCTGGCCTGGTTAGGTCTCAACTAATTTTAGCAAGGGCGCGGTCAGTCGATTTTAGATTTTAGATTCTAGATTTTAGATTTGATGCCACAGATTCATGTGGGGAAAAAACAGGAGTCTAAAATTTGGGGATTTACCCTAAGCGAGCGTTGAGGGCTTGTACCCGTTTTTGGGCGGGTGAACCTCATACTTTGTGTGGACTGTCAGCCGCAAGGGTGTCACCATGCTGACCGCGACCACTTCGCGAATTGATTAGAATATTAGTTAGAAATCAAGCCCAGCGACTTGTCGATCGAGAAACATCGGTTTAGACAATGCAAGAGCTAGCTTTGGGTTTGTATGTCGGATGAAATTTTGATTGGGCAAGCTTGGCAATTTGGCCTCGCTCCCGTACAATTCGCGACAGGCGAGAAGATTAATTGAGGTGAAGCTAGTTTCAAAGCTAGAAATCCCGATCGCACCGCCAACTCTAAGTTTTAGAGATTTTAGATAAATATAGAACAGAGTAAAACCACATGAATGCTTCGTGGACGCGACTTTTGAAGTCAGCTTACCGTAGAGAGCCAATTACCAGCTTTGTTATAACAGTGGGCGTTGTCGATGCAGCCATCGGCAGCATTGGTGCGAGCGGCTCTTTATTGGCTTTTGGACTGGGTACTGCTGGGGTAGCGATGGGTCTCCGTTGGTGGCAAGTTTACCGCTCTGAAGCCGAACAACCCGCCCCTGCTGCCGAATACTATCTTCCTCCTCAGTCTTCTCGACCTCAGTTGCCCACGCTCAACAACGTGTCTAAGAAAAATCCTCCTTATTAAGATTAGCGCGCAACGGCGACGGGGGTGAGGTGGCGATCGCGCCACTCTGCATCTGAGGCATTACTAAACATAGGATCAAAAAAGTCTTTCGATCTTCGATCTTTGAGGCTTGCTGTATGAATATTACTGTTGCCGAGAAACTGTACAAAATTGGCTCTGTAGCGGGTTGTAGCGGTTTATCGGTGAAAACTGTTCGTTACTATGACGAAATGGGCCTGCTGTCTCCGGCGGTAGAGCGATCGCCGGCTGGTTATCGCTTGTTTGGGGAAGCGGTATTCAACAGGTTGGCGTTTATTAAACGATCTCAGGCTCTGGGTTTGAGCCTTCAGGAGATTAAGGATATTTTACAAGTTCGCGATCGGGGAGAGTTGCCTTGCTCTGAAGCGAAGCAGCATCTAACGGCCAAGGTTGAGGCAATTTCCGGGCAAATTGCAGCGTTAGAAACTTTGAAAGGAGAATTGCAAGGAATTCTCAACCGCTGGCAAGAGAAACCCTCGCCGGAGTGTATTACTCGCACCATTTGTCCGAACATTCAGCGGGATTGAGCAACGGCAGAAAGATACAAAAAAAGGGAAGGAATTATCGGTTTCCTTCCCTTTGTGGTTTGGTTTGTGGTTTGGTGGGCGATCGTTTGGGCGATCGTGCTGAGCTTTTAACTTTTTTCGGAGAGTTTGCTGTTGCTTTTTGAGCTGTCTAGCTCTGGCCGAGCCACCTTTGCCTTTAGAGTTTCTGCCCTCGTTGCGGGGAGACTCCCAACTTTTTAGTCTCATGTTTTTATTATATGTGTACTACTTACATAATACACTATTACCATTGCACTGTCAAGTAGTTGGTTTAATAGCTGGTAAAAGTATAGTCATTTATAGACATGGGAGGCTTCAAGTCCCTCCCCCTTCACTTTCACTTTAAGCGGATTGACCCGCCTCGGCTGAACTACGCAGCTCGCTATCCCATCGCCGAACGCATTTGGGATTGCTTTTCTGAGAATGTTAAAAGAACCGTTCACGTCAGAATTAATTAACTGACCAGTCGATGTTTTGTATAAACCTCGCTTAATCCGTTTTCCGGTAAATACAGGTTCTGTTTTTGTTTTTCCGTAAACAGGAATTGGATCTAAGCCCAAGAAATTGGCTTTGGAGGTAAAAGATTCC